>NZ_JBWKZH010000074.1:0-28434 GCF_059424305.1 Hydrogenophaga sp. GW456-12-10-14-TSB4
GCTCCGGTGGGTTTGGGGTGAATCAGCGGGGCTGGTTCGGGTGCGCCGGATTGGTCGGGTTCGCCGGCACGCCCAGGCGGCGGCTGCGCACCACCTGGTAGGGCCGCACCAGGTAGGCCACGCTGGCAAAGCCGCTCCACACATGCACCAGGCGCGAGAACGGGAACAACAGGAAGATCGTCATGCCCAGCACCAGGTGCACCTTGTAAGGCCAGTCCATGTTGACCAGGGCCGACGCGTCGGGGCGGAAGGTGACGATGCGCTGCGCCCACTCGGCCAGCACCAGCATGGCGCTGCCGTCGGCGTGTGAATACGAGTACGGCAGCGTGATCAGGCCAAGCGTGAGCTGCACCCACAGGATGACAAGGATGGCGATGTCGGTGCGGTGGCTGGTGAGGCGGATGCGCGGGTCGAAGATGCGCCGGTGCAGCAGCATCGACAGACCCACGAAGCAGATCACGCCGGCGGTGCCGCCTGCGTAGATGGCCAGCCGCTGCTTGACCGCAGCATCCAGAAAGCCTTGGTAGAAAAAGTGCGGCGTGAGCAGGCCCACGGCGTGGCCGAAGAACAGGAACAGGATGCCGATGTGGAACAGGTTGCTGCCCCAGCGCAGCTGGCCCTTGCGCAGCAGCTGGGACGAATCGCTTTTCCAGGTGTACTGGTCGCGGTCGAAGCGGGCCAGGCTGCCCATGAGGAAGACGGCGAGGCAGATGTAGGGATAGACGCCGAAAAGGAAGTGGTGCAGCGAGGTCATGCCTGTGCTCCTGGTGGGGGGGATGGGTGGCGGCCGGTGGCCGCCTTCACGATGCGGATCGGTTGCGGCTGGCCGGGTTTGGCCTGACCTTCTGTGGAGCAGCCGCCGAACACCGCGGGTTCGGCCCAGCTCTCGTCGATGCCGGGGTCGGCCGCGACCGGCACCGGCTCGGCTTTCTCGCCGGCGATTTCGAGCACGGCGGCCAGCACGCTGGCATACGGGCTCTGGCGCTTGAGCAGCGCGCTGAAGATCGAGCGCACGATGTGCGCGCTCTCGCCGAGGAACTCGCGCGCCACAGTGGCGGGCTGGGTGGAGGCGAACTCCAGCAGCACGCTCAGGTGGTCGGGCAACTCGGCCGGGCCGAAGAAAAGGCCCGCCTTTTCGTAGGTCTGGATCAGGTCGATCATGGCCGGGCCACGGTCGCGCGAGTCACCCAGAACGTGCTCGAACAGGTGCAGCGCGGTGCTGCGCCCGCGGTCGAACAGCTCGACGTAGTCGGCTTCGACCTCCAGCGCCGGCTGCTGGCTCAGGCGCACCAGCAGCGCATCGAGCTCGACCAGCCGCGTCGGCGGCAAGGCGGCCTCGGCACGCAGCGCATCGCGCAGTTCACCAGCGTGCTCGCGCAGATCGGCGGTGGGGTAACGCAGCAGGTGGGCGAGCACACGCAGGGTGTGAACGGCGGGCTTTTGAGTGTTGGAAAACAGGCCCACGTCAGACCCCCGCCTTGATCGGGATGGTGCGCTTCTTCTCGCTGCCGAACAGGCTGGTCTCGGTCTGCCCCTCCGAGCAGCCGTTGCCGAAGCTGAAGCCGCAGCCGCCCTTGATGTTGAAGGTGTTCTCGGCGTATTCGCGGTGGGTGGTGGGAATCACGAAACGGTCCTCGTAGTTGGCGATCGCCATGGTCTGGTACATGTCCTCGACCTCGCGCACGCTGAGCTGGACCTGGTCGAGCACGTCCTGGTTGATCACGCCATCCACGTGTTTGGCGCGCTGGTAGCTGCGCAGGGCCAGCATGCGTTCGAGCGCGCGCACCACGGGGATCGTGTCGCCGGCGGTCAGCAGGTTGGCGAGGTACTTCACCGGGATGCGCAGCTGGCTCACGTCCGGAATTTCCCCGTTGTCGCCCAGGTGCCCGGCGTTGGCCGCAGCGGTGATGGGCGAGAGCGGCGGCACGTACCAGACCATGGGCAGCGTGCGGTACTCCGGGTGCAGCGGCAGCGCCACCTTCCAGTCCACCGCCATCTTGTAGACCGGGCTGTGGCGCGCGGCCTCCAGCCAGTTGTCGGGGATGCCGTCGGCGCGCGCCTGCGCGATCACCGCAGGGTCGTGCGGGTCCAGGAAGAGATCGATCTGGGCCTTGTAGAGGTCCATCTCGTTGGGCACACTGGCGGCTTCCTGAATGCGGTCGGCGTCGTACAGCAGCACGCCCAGGTAACGGATGCGGCCCACGCAGGTTTCGCTGCACACGGTGGGCTGGCCGGCCTCGATGCGCGGATAGCAGAAGATGCACTTCTCGGCCTTGCCGCTTTTCCAGTTGTAGTAGATCTTCTTGTAGGGGCAGCCGCTCACGCACATGCGCCAGCCGCGGCACTTGTCCTGGTCGATCAGCACGATGCCGTCTTCCTCGCGCTTGTAGATCGAGCCCGAGGGGCACGAGGCCACGCACGCCGGGTTGAGGCAGTGCTCGCACAGGCGCGGCAGGTACATCATGAAGGTGTTCTCGAACTCCCCCACCATGGCTTTCTGCGCGGCCTCGAAGCCATTGAAGTTGGCGTCCTTGCTGCGCTTGGAAAATTCGCCACCGAGGATCTCCTCCCAGTTCGGGCCCCACTCGATCTTCTCCATGCGCTTGCCGGTGATCAGGCTGCGCGGTCGGGCGGTGGGCGTGTGCTTCATCTCCGGCGCCGACTGCAGGTGGTCGTAGTCGAAGGTGAAGGGTTCGTAGTAGTCGTCGATCTCCGGCAGGTGCGGGTTGGCGAAGATCTTCATCAACAGCTGCCACTTGCCGCCTTGCTTGGGCACGATGGAGCCGTCGGCGCGGCGGGTCCAGCCGCCCTGCCACTTCTCCTGGTTCTCCCACTCCTTGGGGTAGCCGATGCCGGGCTTGGTCTCGACGTTGTTGAACCAGGCGTATTCCACCCCGGGACGGTTGGTCCAGACGTTCTTGCAGGTGACCGAGCAAGTGTGGCAACCGATGCACTTGTCCAGGTTGAGCACCATGCCGATCTGTGCGCGTATTTTCATGATTCAGGCTCCTTCGGGTCGGCGGGTGTTCAGGGGTTCTCGCCCTGGGACTGGTAGGCACGAATGAGGTGGTCGTCGGCCGGTGTGTCGAGCCAGTCCACCTTGTGCATCTTGCGCACCACGACGAACTCGTCGCGGTTGGTGCCGATCGTTCCGTAGTAGTTGAAGCCGTAGCTGAGCTGCGCGTAGCCACCAATCATGTGGGTCGGCTTGAGCACGATGCGCGTGACCGAGTTGTGGATGCCGCCGCGCACGCCGGTGATCTCCGAGCCCGGGGTGTTGATGATCTTTTCCTGCGAGTGGTACATCATCACCATGCCCGGGTTGACGCGCTGGCTGACCACCGCGCGCGCGGCCACCGCGCCGTTGATGTTGAACAGCTCGACCCAGTCGTTGTCCTCGATGCCGGCGCTTTTCGCGTCGTCTTCGCTCAGCCAGACCACGGTGCCGCCCCGGTTGAGGGTGAGCATCATCAGGTTGTCGCTGTAGGTCGAGTGGATGCCCCACTTCTGGTGCGGCGTGATGAAGTTCAGCTGGATCTCTTTGTTGCCGTTGGGCTTGATGTTGTGGATGCCCTCGGTGGTCTTCAGGTCCACCGGCGGGCGGTAGCTGCCCAGGCCTTCGCCGAAGGCGATCATCCAGGGGTGGTCCTGGTAGAACTGCTGGCGGCCAGTGAGGGTGCGCCATGGAATGAGTTCGTGCACGTTGGTGTAGCCGGCGTTGTAGCTGACCGTCTCGCTCTCGATGCCGCTCCAGGTCGGGCTGCTGATGATCTTGCGCGGCTGCGCCTGGATGTCGCGGAAGCGGATCTTCTCGTCCTCGCGGTAGAGCGCCAGGTGGGTGTGGTCGCGCCCGGTCTGCTTGCCCAGCGCTTCCCAGGCCTTCACCGCCACGTGGCCGTTGGTCTCTGGCGCGAGCTGCAGGATCACCTCACAGGCGTCTATGTCGGTCACGATCTTCGGCATGCCCTGGGTCACGCCCTCGTCGAGCGTGGTGCCGTTGAGCTGGCCGAGCTGCTCCACTTCGGTGCCGGTCTTCCAGCCAATGCCCTTGCCGCCGTTGCCCAGCTTGTCCATCAGCGGGCCGAGCGCGGTGAAGCGTTTGAACACGTTGGGGTAGTCGCGCTCGACCACGGTGATCTGCGGAGCGGTCTTGCCGGGGATGAGTTCGCAGTGGCCTTTGCGCCATTCCTTCACGTCAAACGGCTGCGCGAGTTCGCCGGGGGTGTCGTGCATGATGGGCGTGAGTACCACCTCCTTTTCAACGCCCAGGTGGCCCACGCAGACTTCGCTGAAGGCCTGCGCAAAACCTTTGTAGATCTCCCAGTCGCTGCGGCTCTGCCACACCGGGTCCACCGCCGCGGACAACGGGTGGATGAAGGGATGCATGTCGCTGGTGTTGAGGTCGTTCTTCTCATACCAGCTCGCGGTGGGCAGCACGATGTCCGAATACAGGCAGGTGGTGCTCATGCGGAAGTCGAGCGTGACCAGCAGATCGAGCTTGCCCTGAGGCGCGTTTTCGTGCCACACCACTTCTTCAGGTCTGGCTTCGTCCCGTCCCAGGTCCTTGCCCTGCACGCCGTTTTCGGTGCCCAGCAGGTGCTTGCAGAAATACTCGTGGCCCTTGCCACTGGAGCCCAGCAGGTTGCTGCGCCACACGAACATGTTGCGCGGCCAGTTCTGCGGCGCGTCCGGGTCTTCGCAGCTCATGGCCAGCGTGCCGTCTTTCAGCGCACGCACCACGTAGTCCCTGGGATCGAGCCCGGCGGCGGTGGCGTCCTTCACCACCTGCAGCGGGTTGGTCTTGAGCTGGGGCGCACTGGGCAGCCAGCCCATGCGCTCGGCGCGCACGTTGAAGTCGATCATGCTGCCGCCGAAAGCGGCCTTGTCGGCCAGCGGGCTGACGACCTCTTCCATGCCGAGCTTCTCGTAGCGCCACTGGTCGGTGTGCGCGTAGAAGAAGCTGGTGCTGTTCATCTGCCGCGGAGGGCGTGCCCAGTCGGTGGCAAAGGCCAGCGGCACCCAGCCCGTTTGCGGGCGCAGCTTTTCCTGGCCCACGTAGTGCGCCCAGCCGCCACCGCTCTGGCCGATGCAGCCGCACATCATCAGCAGGTTGATCACGCCGCGGTAGTTCATGTCGGCGTGGTACCAGTGGTTCATGGCCGCACCGATGATCACCATCGACTTGCCGTGCGTCTTGTCGGCGTTGTCGGCGAACTGCTGCGCCACGGTGATGACCTGGTCACGCGGCACGCCAGTGATGCTCTCCTGCCAGGCCGGGGTGTAGGCGGCGTTGTCGTCGAAGTCCTTCGCGCCACTGCCCAACCCGCGGTCGATGCCGTACTGCGCGACCTGCAGGTCGAACACGGTGGCCACCATGGCGTGGCGCTCTTCGCCGGCCTTGCCCAAGCGCAGGCGCACGGCCGGCACGCGGGCGTGGTTGATGGCGCCGTTCTGCGCGTTGGCGGTGAAGTGCGGCGCGGCGTTGCCCCCGAAATAGGGGAAGGCCACGTCCACCACCTGGGTGTCCTGCTCGCCGTCCTCGATCACCGAGAGCTTGAGCTTCACCTCGGTGTCGCTGCGCGCCTCCTTGGCTTCCAGGTTCCACTTGCCTTCGTCGCTGCGCCCGGCCTCGCCCCAGCGGAAGCCGATCGAGCCGTTGGGCAGCACGGCCTTGCCACCGGTGTCGAAGGCCACGGTCTTCCACTCGGGGTTGTTCTTCTGGCCGAGCTGGCCATTGAAGTCGCTGGCGCGCAGGTAGCGGTCGGGCACCAGGGTGGTCGTGCCGTCGGCCAGCGTGTGCTCCTTGAGCATGACCAGCAGCGGCAGGTCGGTGTAGCGGCGCGCGTAGTCGTCGAAGTAGCTGCTGCGCGGCTTGCCGCCGTCGGGGAAATAGAAATTCTTGAGCACCACGTGGCCCATGGCCATGGCGAGCGCGGCGTCGGTGCCCTGCTTGGGGTGCAGCCAGAGGTCGGAGAGCTTGGCCACCTCGGAGTAGTCGGGTGTCACGGCCACGGTCTTGGCGCCTTTGTAGCGCACCTCGGTGAAGAAGTGGGCGTCGGGCGTGCGCGTCTGCGGCACGTTGGAGCCCCAGGCGATGATGAACGAGCTGTTGTACCAGTCAGCCGATTCGGGCACGTCGGTCTGCTCACCCCAGACCTGCGGGCTGGCCGGTGGCAGGTCGCAGTACCAGTCGTAGAAGCTCATGCACACGCCGCCGATGAGCGAGAGGTAACGCGAGCCGGCGGCGTAGCTCACCATGCTCATGGCCGGGATCGGGCTGAAGCCGATGATGCGGTCGGGTCCGTGCTGCTTGATGGTGTAGACGTTGGCCGCGGCGATCAGCTGGTTGACCTCGTCCCAGGTGCTGCGCACGAAGCCACCCATGCCGCGCACCTGCTGGTAGTCACGACGCGCTTCGGGGTTCTCGACGATGGAGGCCCAGGCGGCTACCGGATCTTTCGCCACAGCGAGCGCGGCGCGCCAGCGCTCCAGCAGGCGCCCGCGCACCATGGGGTACTTCACGCGGTTGGCGCTGTAGAGGTACCAGCTGTAGGAGGCGCCGCGCGCGCAGCCACGCGGCTCGTGGTTGGGCATGTCCCAGCGTGTGCGCGGGTAGTCGGTCTGCTGGGTTTCCCAGGTGACGATGCCGCCCTTGACGTAGATCTTCCACGAGCACGAACCGGTGCAGTTCACGCCGTGGGTGCTGCGCACGATCTTGTCGTGCGCCCAGCGATTTCGGTAGGCGTCTTCCCAGGTGCGGTCTTCGCCAGTGGTCTGGCCGTGGTTGCCCGAGAAGGACTCCCTGGGCAGGCTGAAATGGGTGAGGCGGTCGAGGAAATGGCTCATCTTTCTGTTCTCCGTGAGGGTGCGTGGTCGGTTCTTCAGGGGTTCTTCACGTAGGCGCCGGGACGCAGGTAGAACCACCAGTTGAGGATCAAGCAGAGCGCGTAGAAGAGCGCGAAGCCATACATCGCGTACTGCGGTGTGCCTGCCTTGATCTGGTCGCCGATCACGATGGGCGCGACGAAGGCGCCGTAGGCGGCGACGGCGGAGGTCCAGCCCAGCACCGGGCCGGCCTGCTGCCGGTCGAAGATCACACCGATGGTGCGGAAGGTCGATCCATTGCCCACACCGCTGGCGAAGAACAGCACGATGAACAGGCCGAGGAAGGCCGGGAAGTACTGCTCGGGCGTGGCCGAGGCGTAGGCCATCATCATCACGTAGCCCACGGCGATCGAAGCGACCACCATCACCGCCGAGATGGCCTGCGTGACGATGGAGCCGCCGACCTTGTCGGAGATCCAGCCGCCAACGGGCCTCACAGCGGCGCCAACGAATGGGCCGATCCACGCGTAGGCCAGCACGGTGGGTGCGTTCGGGTTGTTCAGCGTGTGCTGCATCACGCCGTTGGCATCGGGCACGTGGCTAATGCCGAAGATCACCTTCATGGCCAGCGGCAACGCCATCGAGAAACCGATGAAGGAGCCGAAGGTGACGATGTAGAGCGCGGTCAGCGACCATGTGTGCTTGTCCTTGAAGATCGCGAACTGCCGGGCAACGTTTTCCTTCATCGGACCGAAGGCAGCGAGCTTCATGATCAGCAGCGCGCTCACCACGTCCAGCGGAATCGCCACCCACATGCTGATAAGGCCCAGACCCGTGGGCTTGGGCAGGTAGAGGTACAAGCCGAGAATCGAGGGGATGAAGGCCAGCGTGTACAGCCAGGTGATCTTGGCGAACGCAACCACAGGGTGCCCGGTGTCAGGCGACACCGTCTTCAGGTTGTTCATGCCGAACCAGCACAGGATGGACAGCGGCACCAGCGAGAGCAGCCAGGCGAATCCCGCGTTCTGGATCCAGGTCGGTGTGCCTGCGGCAATCCTTCCGAAGATCCAGCCACTGTCCTTGGCCAGCACCATGGGTTCACCGCCCAGGCTGCCGAAGATCGACAGCGTCATCACGAGCGGAATGACGATCTGCATGGTCGTCACGCCGAAGTTACCCAGGCCCGCGTTCAAACCCAGCGCCGTGCCCTGCAGGCGCTTGGGAAAGAAGCCGCTGATGTTGGACATGGAGCTGGCGAAATTGCCGCCCCCCACGCCCGACCAGAGTGCCATCAGCTGGAACGACCACAGCGGCCACTCGGGGTGCTGCAGCACGATGCCGGTGCCGATGGCGGGCGCCAGCAACATGGCCGTGGTGAGAAAGACGGTGTTGCGCCCACCGGCCAGACGGATCAGGAAGGAGGCCGGGATGCGCATGGTCGCGCCGGCAATGCCAGCGATCGCGGTCAGCGTGAACAACTCGGCCTGGGTGAACGGGAAGCCCAGATTCATCATCTGTACGGTGATGATTCCCCACATGCCCCAGACCGCGAAGCCGCACAGCAGCGCGGGCACTGAGATCCAGAGGTTGCGGTAGGCGATCTTTTTGCCGGTGGAGGCCCAGAACTGTTCGTCCTCGGGGCGCCAGTCGGTGATGTCTGCACCGGTTTTTTGTGTGTTGTTCATGGTGTTGACCGACGTTGCGTCAGTTCTGAAGGGAAAAAGGTTTGGCGTTGGCGCCCATGACTTCGGTCTGGCGCACCTCGGTCCAGTACATCCAGATGAGCGACACCCAGACCACGCCGTACATCAACATGAAGGCGCTCGAGCGGATGCCGGTGAGGTCCATCAACATGCCGAACAGAATGGGCAGAACGAAACCGCCAAGTCCACCAGCCAGGCCCACGATGCCGCTGATGGCGCCGATGTTTTTCGGGTAGTCGTCGCTGATGTACTTGAAGACGCTGGCCTTGCCGAATGCCCAGGCAATGCCCAGGATGAACATCAGTCCGGTGAAGAGGTAGACGTTGAGGCCGATGTGGAAGGTCTTCGGGCCGTCCACCGTGGCCACGGTGAAGTCGGTCTGCGGGTATGAGAGCAGGAACAGGCAGATCCAGCTCACCCACAGCACCCACCAGGTGACCTTGTGCGCGCCGAACTTGTCCGACATCACGCCGCCCACCGCGCGCAGCACGCCACCCGGCAGCGAGAAGCAGGCCGCCAGCAGCGCGGCCACCCGGATGTCCAGACCGAACTCGCCCACGTAGTACTGCACCATCCACAGCGAGAGCGCCACGTAGCCACCGAAGACGATGCTGTAGTACTGGCAGTACTTGATTACCTTGGGGTCTTTCAGCGCCTTGAGCTGGTCCATGAAGGACACGTTGCTCGGCACCAGGTGGTCGGGATTGCTGTAGGTGAAGAGCCAGAACAGCACCACCGTGCCCAGCATGATGGCCGCGTACACCTGCGGCACCATGGTCCAGCCGAAGGCCACCAGCAGCACCGGCGCGACGAACTTGTTGACCGCCGCGCCCGAGTTGCCCGCGCCGTACACGCCCATGGCCATGCCCTGGCGGTGCTTGGGGAACCAGCGCGCCACATAGGGCGTGCCGACCGAAAACGAACCGCCGGCCAGGCCGACGAACAGGCCGATGGTGAGGAAGTGCCAGTAGGCGGTGGCGTAGCTCATGAGCAAGATGGCCGGCACGGTGGTGGCCATGAGCAGGGCCATCACGATGCGGCCACCGTAGCGGTCGGTCCAGATGCCCAGCGGCACACGCACCAGCGAGCCCGTGAGCACCGGCGTGGCCATGAGCAGGCCGAACTGGGTGGAGTTGAGGTCGAGCGCCTTCTTGATCGGGATGCCGATGACGCCAAACATCATCCAGACCATGAAGCACACGGTGAAGGCCAGTGTGCTGACGAGCAGCACCGACCAGGCTTTTTTTTCGTTGTTCAGTTCAGAGGCCATGATGTCTTTCTCCACGCGGGGCATGGCAAGACTGTCGGCGCTGGGCGCGCGGGTGGCTATCCGCCTCCCGGGTGGCCGGGGCGGCTCTGAAGAACGATGGCGGGGGGACGCGGCGCGTCCGGAAGAACTACAGCGGTCTGTTTGTGGCCGTCAGTTGATCTGAATCAATGCGCCAGCGCGATGGAGACCCACACGCTGGCGTCTTTCACCGCGAGTGAACTATGAAGCGTGTCGGGCGGCAAACACGGCCGCCTGCACACGCGAGGTGAGGTTGAGTTTTCGCAGGATGTGCTGCACGTGGATCTTGACCGTGGTCTCGGCGATGTCGAGCTGGCGGGCGATGAGTTTGTTGCTGTCGCCGCGCGCGATCAGGTGCAGGATTTCGAGCTCCCGCACCGACAGCGACGCGAGCTCGGCGTCGGCCGTGGCCACCGTCGCACCGCCCCCTTCGCCGTTGCCGTTGACGGTTGGCTGCGCACGCAGGGCCGACACCAGCTTGGTCGTCATCTCGGGGCTGACCACCGACTCGCCCTCCATCACCTTGACGATGGCCTCGCACAGGTGGTGCGACTCCACGGTCTTGAGCAGGTAACCGTCGGCGCCGGCCTTGAGCGCGGCCACCAGGTCGGCCTCGTTCTCGCTCACGGTGAGCATGAGCACGCGGCTGCCCGGTGCAGCCTCGCGCAGCGCGGGGATGGCGTCCACGCCCAGTACACCGGGCAGGTGGTTGTCGAGCAGGATCACATCGGGCCGCTGGCGCGCCACGCAGCGCAGCGCCTCGCCCACATCGCCCGCCTCGCCGATCACCTCGAAGCGCAGGTCCTGCGCGAGCAGGGCCATGAGCCCGCGGCGGAACAGGGAGTGGTCGTCCACGACGAGCAACTGGATCGGGCGGGCAGGTGTGTCGGTCATGAAAGCCTGTGTTCGGTGACGGGTGCGCCGCTGGGCCTGGCCGTCACCGGGTGGGGAGGCAGGGTCAGGGTGACGGCGGTGCCCTGGCCGGGGTCGGAGCTCACGTCGACCCGCGCGCCGATGAGGGCAGCGCGCTCGCGCATGATTTTCAGGCCCACGTGGGAATCGTCGGATGCGTCCAGCGCGTCGAAGCCCGCACCGTCGTCGCACACCCGGAAACGCCAGTGCGCGCCCTTGAACACGTCGAGCTGCACATGGCCGGCCCCGGCGTGCTTGCGCACGTTGGACAGCGACTCCTGCAACACATGCAGCACCTGCACCTGCACATCGGCCGGCAGCGGAAGGCCGTGGCCCTCTACGTGCAGCTTCGCCGGCAGGCCAGTCTGGTGCTGGAACTTCTGCAGCGTCTCCTGCAGCGCGCGCTCGATGTCGTCGGTGTTGGTGCGGGTACGAAAGTGCACCAGCAGTTCGCGCACGTCGTTGATGCTTTCGCGCAGACCTTCGTCGAGTTCGTCGAGCGTGCTCATCACGCGCGCGTCCTGCCCCTTGCCCGCCGCGGTGCGCAGCAGCTGCACCTGGATCTTGAGGAAGGCCAGCGACTGAGCAATGGAGTCGTGCAACTCGCGAGCGATCAACGCGCGCTCTTCGCCCACCGCCGCCTCACGCTCCAGCGCCGACGCGCGCAGGCTCTCCAGCGCGTTGGCCAGGTGGCTGGCCAGCGCGTCGAGCAGCTCGGTCTCGCCCGTGCTCAGGCTGGCCTGCGAGCGGTAGAACAGGTCGATCTCGCCGAGCAGGCGGTTTTGCAGCCGCACCGGCACGCTCACCAGTGTCTCGAAGCCGGCGCGGGCGCAGTGGCGCACGCTGGCCTCATCGTGACTGTGGATCGGAATGACGCGTGTCCTCGCATCGGGCTGCAGGCTGCCGCAGGCACACGCCCCTGCCAGCAAGCTGCGCTCTTCTTCCACCAGCTCCTGCGGAAAGCAGTCGGAGGCCAGCATCAGGTAACGCTGACTGGCTTCGTCGCTCCAGCGCACCGCCACCGCGTCGGCCTTGACCACCGCACGCACCCGCTGGGCAAAACCGCGAGAGAGTTCCTCGATGCTACCGGCCTGGGCCATGAAGGCACTCACTTCGTACAAGGTGGCCAGCCTCGCACGCTGCGCCTCGATGTGACGCGTCTTGGTCTCGACCTGACTCTCCAGCCCGGCGTACATCGACTGCAGCGTGGACGCCATGCGATTGAAGCCCCCCGCCACCTGCCCGAACTCGTCGAGCGTGTCGACCTCCACGCGCGCCTTGAAGTCGCCCGACTCCAGCCGCCGCAGGCCCTGGCGCAGGTGGGCCAGCGGGTTGATGACGTACATGTAGCCGGTGTAGAGCATCACCACCGCACCCACGATGGCCAGCGCCATCATGAGGAACTGGAACAGGTTGAGGATGGCGGTGAAGGCCGAGAGCTGGTGTTCGATGGCGAGAACCAGTGCATCGATGGCCTCGACGAAGGTATCGGCTGCGGCCAGGACCTGTGCCGGCTCGGGCGGGGTGTCCTGCAACCACAGCGGGCGCTGCTTCTGCCATAGCGCCTCCACCGTGGCGAACTCGCGGGCCACCGCTTCGTCCCTCGGCACGAAGAGCGGCCGGCTGGCATCGCCCCGGCGCAACAGGGCCAAGCTCTGGTCGAACCGCTGCACCAGCGCCGCCACCTCAGCCGGAGCCCGCTGGGCCTGCGCCACGCTGGTGAGCCGCCAGGTCTGCATGCGCATGCGGCCGGCCTCGTTTACCGCCGCGGCGCCGCCTTCAAGCTGCCACGTCACCCACAGCGTGAGACCGATGGAGGCAAGCGCGACGAGCAGCAACCCGGCGCCGATGCGCACGAGTTTGGTCGACAGCGAAGCGGTGGATACCATGGCCACAGGTTAGCGGCTTTCGCCGCCGGCAGATACCCGCGTGCGACGGGCTGCGACCTCGGGCGGGCGTGGCAGGCCAGGCAGAAAGTGCACCCGTTGGCTGTGCGCACCCGGCATGGGCGCGATCAGATCCGCCAGCGTCACGCCGTCCAGCACCTCCAGGTAGCGGTCCATGGCCTCGCGCAGCGCCGTCTTGAGACGGCAGTGGCCGTCGAGGCGGCAAGTGTTGTGCTCGGCGTCGAAACACTCCACCAGCGTGAAGTCGCTCTCGGTCTGGCGCACCACCTCGCCCAGCACGATGCTGCGCGCCGGCTTGAGCAGGCGAAGGCCACCACCGCGCCCGCGCGTGGTCTCCAGCAGGCCCAGGCCGGAGAGCGTCATCACGATCTTGGTGAGGTGGCTGCGCGAGATGCCATGGGCTTCGGCGATTTCACCCACGGTGGCGCGCTGCTCGCGCTGTTCGCTGGCGGCGCAGTACATCAGCACGCGCAGGCTGTAGTCGGTCCATTGGGTCAATCGCATCGCGCATCCTCCTCATGACCGATGTCCGTGCGGACGGTCTGAATATTCATATTGCGTGCATTTTATGCGCTAATATATTCGTATCGAATGAACATTAAAGGACCAGCGCCATGAACACCGCTTTCACCCCTGCCGCCACCCTTGAGCGTGCCAGCCAGCCTATCGGCCAGATCGCCGTGGCCCTGCCCGGCTCCACCGCCGTCTTCCGCCGCCTCAAGCTCGACTTCTGCTGCGGCGGCCAGATCGCCCTGCAACAGGCCTGCGACAACAAAGGTCTCGACGTGGACGCGGTGCTGGCCGAGCTCGCCCGGCTGGACCGCCCGGACGCGCCGGTCGTGCCGCGAACCCCGGCCGATATGATCGACCACATCCTCACGCGTTATCACGCGGTGCACCGCGAACAGCTGCCCGAGCTGATCCGCATGGCGCGCCGGGTGGAGGCGGTGCACCGCGAGCACCCCGATGTGCCCAAGGATCTCGCCGAGCACCTGGAAGCCATCGAGACCGAGATGCTGGAACACATGGCCAAGGAAGAAAACATCCTGTTCCCGATGCTCAAGGCCGGCGGGCGCGGCATGGCTGTGCACCCCATCGGCGTGATGCGCGAGGAGCACACCAGCCATGGCGAACAGCTGGAGCGCCTGATGGCCCTGACGCACGACGCCACGCCGCCCCAGGGCGCGTGCAACACCTGGCGTGCGCTGTACGCGGGCATTGACCAGTTCGCCGACGACCTGATCGCCCACATTCACCTCGAGAACAACCAGCTGTTCCCGCAATTTGAACCCGCGCGGTCGAGCTGCTGCTGAGCCCTTGCCGACCATGCGCTCTGCATCAGCGGCCGTGCCATCGCCCCAAGGGTGGCCTTGGCTTCGACTTGGCTTCCGCCCGTTCTACCTGGGTGCCGCTGCATACGGCATGCTGGCGATCCCGCTGTGGATCGCTGTCCTGTTGGGCCAGGTGTCCTTGAAGCTGACGATCTCTCCAGTGCTCTGGCACGCCCATGAAATGCTGTTCGGCTTCACTGTGGCCGTGATCGCGGGCTTTTTGCTGACGGCCGGGAAAGCGTGGACCGGCCTGGACACGCCACGAGGCGCTGTGCTGGCAGCGCTTGCGGGGCTCTGGCTGGCAGCCCGGCTTGCAGCCGTCTTTGCTCCGTATGGGGTCTATGCGGTGTTGGACCTGCTGCTGTTGCCACTGGTGGCGGCCATCCTCATCTCGGTTCTCCTGCGCGCGGGCAGCCGGCGCAACGTGCCATTGGGCGTCATTCTCTTGTTGCTGGCTCTGGCCAACGCCGCGTTTCACGGGGCGGTGAGCGGGCTGATCGACATCGAACCGGTCCGCGCCCTGCATGCGGGGCTGGCGTTGATCGTGATGATCGAGTGCGTGATCGCCGGGCGGGTGATCCCGGCGTTCACCCAGTCGGCGTTGCCCGGCGTGAGATTGAAGGTTCCTCCCATGCTGGAGCAGGCCACACTCGGCACCACGGCCATTGCGCTGGCCGTGTGGGTGCTGGGCCCGGCCCATGTCTTCAGCGCCGCGGTGCTCGGTGCAGCCGCATTGCTGCATGTCCTTCGCCTGCTGCGCTGGAAACCGATGCGCACCCGCTCGCGCCCCATCCTGTGGGTGCTGCACCTCGCGTATGCGTGGTTGCCCATCGGCCTCGCGTTGCTCGCACTGGCCCAACTCGGCGTGTTGGGCGTCTCGTCCGGCATCCACGCCCTGGCGGTGGGTGCCACTGGCGGGCTCATCATCGGCATGATCACCCGCACCGCACGCGGCCATACCGGGCGCCCACTGAAGGCCTCGAGGCTTGAGACAGCCGCCTATGCGTTGGTGGCCTGCGCTGCCGTCCTGAGGGTTCTGCTGCCGCTGCTGGCGCCGCAGCATCTTGTCATCTGGCTGGTGGCCGCAGCCGCAGCGTGGGGCATTGCGTTTGCCCTGTATCTGTATGTTTACTCGCCCTGGCTGGTCTCGACCCGCCTCGACGGCAAGGACGGCTGAGCAGATGGCCAGGCTCGCCCCACCGGCTGCATCTGCCGTGGCACATCCTGATGGGGCGCATCCATGACCTTTGTCGTCACCGAAGCCTGCATACGCTGCAAGTACACCGACTGCGTGGATGTGTGCCCGGTGGACGCCTTTAGAGAAGGGCCCAACTTCCTCGCCATCGACCCCGACGACTGCATCGACTGCGCCGTGTGCGTCCCGGAATGTCCGGTCAGCGCCATTTATGCCGAAGAGGATGTGCCGAGCGATCAGTTGCACTTCACGGCTTTGAACGCCGAGCTGGCGCGCGAATGGAAGCCCATCGTGCGCACCAGGCTGCCGCTGCCAGACGCCGAAGCGTGGAGCCAGGTCACATCGAAGTTGTCGGAGCTCAAGCGCTGAGAAACACAACGGGTGTTCGCGCCATGCGCGAAGGCGCCACCACGGAATGAACCCCATGCACACCTTCAAGATCTACCGCTACGACCCGGATGTCGACGCCAGGCCGTACATGCAAACGATTGAGCTTGAGGTCAACCCAGGGGACCGCATGCTGCTCGATGTGCTTGTGCGCCTCAAGGCCGTGGACCCGAGCCTGTCTTTTCGGCGCTCCTGCCGCGAAGGCATCTGCGGCTCCGATGCCATGAACATCAATGGCAAGAACGGGCTGGCTTGCGTCACCAACATGAAAACGCTGAACCGCGTGGTGACGCTCAAACCCTTGCCCGGCTTGCCGGTCATTCGCGACCTGATCGTCGACATGACCGAATTTTTCAAGCAGTACCACTCGATCAAGCCCTACCTCATCAACCCGGCTTCGCCCCCGGAGCGGGAACGCCTGCAGTCGACCGAGGAGCGGGAAGATCTCAATGGGCTGTACGAATGCATCCTGTGTGCCTGCTGCTCATCGGCCTGCCCGAGCTTCTGGTGGAACCCGGACAAATACGTCGGACCGGCCGGACTGTTGCAGGCCTACCGCTTCCTTGTCGACAGCCGCGACTCGGCCACCGCCGAGCGGCTGGACCACCTCAACGATCCGTTCCGGCTGTTTCGCTGCCGCGACATCCTCAACTGCGTGGACGTGTGCCCCAAAGGACTGCACCCTGCGGGGGCCATCAGCAAGATCAAGGAGATGATGGTGCGGCGCATTGTTTAAGAGCACCGAGTCGAAGGCTTCTAGCCCCACAGGCCGATCGTGCTGGGGGCGGCACCGGCGATGAGGGAAGGGCCGATGACGATACGCACGGTGCGGTCAATAGCGCCGACGTTCGTGGTCATGGTGATTCTCCAGAAGTGGTGGTCGGATGGGCAGGGATCAAGGAACTCGGTCAGAGTGCGTTCAGGGGGCTTCAGATAGGCTGCGCTGTTGTCCTCTTCCGGGTCAACGAGGGCGCCGTCGCGGAGCCCGCTCACCGACAACCATTCTTCCAGTGAGGCCACAGCGGCACCGAGCACGGGCTTGTATGCCGATGATCAAGACCCCCTCCCAGTGACCGGGTACAGCATGATCTTCCACCTCCGCAGGACGGCTGGAGATCATCACCTCTTCACTGACATGTGCCCACGCTTTGGGCTGGGACCTGGCCCGTGGCGTGCGCAAAGCACGCCCTGTGCGCAGATAGCTGACCAGCTCGCGCTTGAGGGCGCCTCGACCCAGGATGTAGAGCGTCTGATAGATGGCTTCGTGTGAGATGCGCATGGACGGATCATCCTGGAAGTCGACCTGCAGTCGGATTGCGATCTGTTCTGGCGACCATCCATTGACCCACTTGCTATCACCAC
This sequence comes from Hydrogenophaga sp. GW456-12-10-14-TSB4, assembly GCF_059424305.1. Lineage (NCBI taxonomy): Bacteria > Pseudomonadati > Pseudomonadota > Betaproteobacteria > Burkholderiales > Comamonadaceae > Hydrogenophaga > Hydrogenophaga sp. GW456-12-10-14-TSB4. The sequence goes on from NZ_JBWKZH010000074.1 coordinate 16,911, forward strand.
GATGGGGCTTGTTACGCCCGATATATGGAGCTTGCCGAGGTCCCGCAATCCCGCTGCATTGAGCATCGGATATTGCACTCAAGACGGTCTTGGACGTATTGGCGCAGACGCTGGTCCTTCACGAGCTTGGCCGGCTTGGGCCTTGTCGCGGCTAACTCTGACTTGCACTGTGCGACCGACGTCCGGTACTCGAGCTTCCTACTGCGCGTTGCAGCATCGTGGGTCAGTTCGCGTGAGACCGTCGAGGGACTTCTCCCGATGATTCGAGCGATCTCCCTTACCCCAGCGTCTTGGGCTCGCAGAAGTGCGATCTCTTCACGCTCGGCGAATGAAAGATACCTTCCAGATATGGGGCTTGAAAGAAACAAGGGCATGCCGCCACGATGACGGAACCAGGGGGAACCAGCCAGCTGGGAGACCCCTACGGCCTCCGCGGCCTTCTCGCTCGTGATCCCGGTGGCGATTTGCTTCCAGAACTGCCGCTCGATCTCACGTCGAAGCCACGGCGCCCCAGGAGATCGCATCGCGTCTCTCCCTGTCAATTGCTTCATCCATCCTGCGGGTCGTCCCATAGACACCTCTTGGTTGAAGGTTGGTCGAACGACAGGGTGGCCAAGGCCGCGAGCCCTCCTGCCCCGGCGCAGAAAACGCCGCCGCTCAGGTGCGTGTTTCGAATGGATCAGGTGTTATATGGCGCCTCCTCGGGACGACGACCCGCCGTCAACAGCAGCTCGTTGGGACCCGTCCCAACCTGCCTGCGTGGTGAATGCCTGCAACCGATCCCGCATCTCGTCCCAGGCTGCTTCGGCCGACGCCGCGTCAAGATGACCGAGGAGCTGCAAGAGGGGGCTCGCCGAGCTGCGAACGAAGGCGAGATAGTGATCAACCGACGGCAGGTGGAACACCGCATCGAACGCCATTGTCGCGACGCTCTGGAACCCCGCTGATTTGAAGAGTGCGTCGATCCGGCCCGGCTGCCCCAGGCTGAGCAGACCCCCGGGTAAAAATGGGTCGCGCGCCGGCAGGCCGGCGTGCTTGAGAGCCGTCGACATGAGGATGGTGAGGCAGGGATTCTTTTCTGGGCGAGAGAACACCATCGTGCACACGCCACCGCCGGGGCGCAGCGCGCGATGAATCTCGCGCAGTCCCCGCAGCGGGTCGGGAAAGAACATCAGACCGAGTCGGCATACCGCGACATCGAAGGAAGCCTCGGTGACGCCCAGATCTTCGCCATCGGCCACCCGGGTCTCGACATGGCCGAAGCCGGCGTTGACTGCGTTCACCTGAGCCAGCGCGACGATCGCCGGCGAAAGATCGGTGGCGAGCACGTGGCCCTGTGGGCCTACCTGCGCCGCGATGTCAAGGGCCTGGTCGCCCGCTCCGGCCGCGACGTCGAGCACGCGTGAGCCCACAGTCACCCCGGCCATGCGGCACATGGCGTCGGTCGGCTTGCGCAGCCATGCGCGGATGTCCGTCGTGTGTGCGTTCCAGCCCGCAGCGGCCGTGTCCCACTGGATGCGCATGCCCGCCTTGAAGGCCTGTCCGTCGGTGATTGATGGGTTCATGTCGTCGGCCTAGGCTCAAAGGCTTTGCGGCGTAAGGCGCAAAACTGCACAATGGGGCCGCAATGGCGCATACCCCCCACAGCTTCGACTGGGACGATCTCAAGCATCTGCTTGCCGTCGCGCGCCACGGCAGCACGCTGGCAGCCGGCCGTGCGTTGGGCGTCGACCAATCGACGGTGCAACGGCGGCTCGTCGAGCTCGAACGGCGCATCGGGCAAGCGCTGGTGCAGCGCGAGCCGAGCGGGTATCGACTGACCGAGTTCGGGCAGGCGCTGCTGCCGTACGCTGAGCGCGTCGAGCACGCCGTGACGGCGTTCGAACAGCACATCGCGACCGCTACCGCCGACATTGCGGGCGTCATCCGCGTGACCTGTCCCGAACCCATCGTCTTTCGGATCACGCAATCGACGTTGCTGGAACGGTTTCACGCCCTTCACCCGGCGCTGCAAGTGCATTTCGTCATGAGCGACAAATACATCGACCTGATGAGAGGCGAAGTCGACGTGGCCCTTCGTTCCGGTGACACCGATGACGGCGAGCTCGTCGGACGAAAGATCGGCGATTCGATCTGGGCGATCTACGCCAGCCGGGCGTACATCGAGCGCCACGGTCGACCGGAAAGACTCGAAGATCTGGCGCAACACGCGCTGGTCGGGTTCGATGACACGATGGCCAAACACCGTATCGCAGCGTGGCTGCACAAGGTCGCACCGAACGCCACCTTGGTCGCGCGCAGCAACAGCGTGTTGGGCTTGGTCTACTCCGCCAAAGCGGGGGTCGGCGTGGCGCCCCTGCCCATCGCCCTGGGCGACGCCGAACCGGATCTCGTTCGAGTCATCGAGCCTGTCGCGGAACTCACCCGCATCTGGCGCGTTCTGACGACGCCGGAATTGCGGCGCACGCCGCGTGTGTCCGCGTTCTTCGACTTCATCGTCAGCGAAATAGAGACGCTTCGCCCGATCATCACTGGCTGATGGAAACGACCTTCACTCGCACCACCGACCAGGTTTCATTCCCCGCCGCAAGGACCTTTAGCCAGTGCCTACTCAAACCCGATTGCAAGTCCCCCTCGAGCGTTTCATTCTTGCGCCCGCGCCTGACTCAGAAGCAGGATCTTCACGTTTGTCCCGACTCCCTGCCGGTCTGGGCGCGCCGAGAAGGGCAATGCGAGGACTACGCAACTACTTCGATATGCTAAACATCATCGCAGAAGGTTGATGAACCGCTGTTTTTTTGTAGGCTGAAGCAAAAGGGATCAGCCCGCCACGCTCAGCGACTCCAGCGGCCCGAAGAACTCGTAGCGCAACTGCGCTTCGGGGATCCCCAACGCGCGGCCGCTGGCGTAGACCGATTTCATGAAAGGCTTGGGGCCGAGAAAGTACAGGTCAACATCCCGGTCGGCCGGCAGCTGTTCGGCCAGCAGCGCTTCGGTCACGAAACCCATCGCATGCGGCTGGTCGGTCTCGCGCGGTTCGTCATACACGTAGAAGGGCTGCACATTGCCGTGTGCCGCAGCGAGACTCTCGACACGCTCACGGAAAGCGTGAATGCCACCGTGTCTCGCCGCGTGAATGAAGTGGATGGGTCGACCGCTGGCGGCGCTGGCCTCCAGCATGCTCATGGCCGGCGTGATACCGACACCCCCCGTGACCAGCACCAGCGGCCGGCGTGCTTGCGTGTCCAGCAGGAAATCACCGCACGGCGCCTGGGCCTGCACCTCCATGCCCACCTGCAGGTGGTCGTGCAGCCAGTTGGACGCGTGGCCGCCGGCCTCGCGCTTGACGCTGATGCGGTACCAGGGTTTGCCCGGCGCATCCGACAGCGAGTAGTTGCGCCGCACGGCCTGGCCGTCGATCTCGAGCACGAGCGTGAGGTACTGCCCCGGCGTGAACGCGAGCAGGGCCTGACCGTCCACGGGCTCCAGGTAGAACGAGGTGATCAGTTCACTCTCCACCACTTTGCGCGACAGGCGCAGCGTGCGCGTGCCGCGCCACCCGCCTTCGCGCGCCGCGTTGGCGGCATACACCTGCTCCTCGGCGTCGATCAGCAACTGCGCCAGTGCGCCGTAGGCTTCGCCCCAGGCGGCGAGGATATCGTCGCTGGCCACCTCACCCAGCACCTCGCGGATCGCCTTCAACAGGCAGGCGCCCACGATGGGGTAGTGCTCGGGCAGCACGCCAAGGGCGGCGTGCTTCTGCACGATGCGCGGCAGCGCCGGCGCGATGGCGTCGAGGTTGTCGATGTGCGTGGCGTAGGCCAGCACCGCACCGGCCAGCGCGCGCGCCTGGCTGCCTTGGGCCTGGTGGGCCTCGTTGAAGAAGGCCTTGACCTCGGGGTGGTCGCGAAACATCAGCGCATAGAAGTGCCGGGTGATGGCCTCGCCCTGCTGCTTGAGCAGCGGCACGGTGGCTTTGACGAGGGCAATGGTCTGGGCGGAGAACTGGGGCATGAGGGCGCAACGGTTGAATGAAGAGGCCTATGGCTATTCAACAAACGTGCCATATGAATGGTGCCAGCAAGTACTTGATCTGCAAAGAGGTTTTTTTGATCGTGGTTAAATTGACCACCGTTCAATGATGTCTTTTTGACCACGCGTTGTCCTCATGACCACACCAGCCGCCGCCGACGACAGGCACTTCAAATCGCTGCTGGCCGCGGTGCGCGGCCTGGTGGCCTGCGACGCGGCGGTGCTGCTGCGCCTGCATGACGACGCCTTGATGCCGGTGGCCGTGGACGGCCTCACCGAAGAGGCCATGGGTCGCCGCTTCCCCGTTGCGGCCCATCCGCGCCTCGCGCAGTTGCTGGGCAGCTCGCAGAGCTTGCGCTTTGCCGCGGACTGCGGCTTGCCCGATCCCTACGACGGCCTGGTGGCCGGGCAGCGCGAACTGCTGGCCGTGCACGACTGCATGGGCGCACCGCTGCGCCACGCCGGCAAGCTGTGGGGGTTGGTGACGCTGGATGCGCTGAATTCACACGCCTTCGACGCCGTGGCCCCGCCGCAGCTGCAGGCGGTGGTGGCGTTGCTGGAAGCCGGCATCGAAGCCAGCGAGGCCTTGCACGCGGCCCACGCGCGCGCCGCGCACGAGCAGGCGCTGGCACGCGAGCGCCGCGCTGGCGTGGCCGCACCGCGCGAACTCCTGGGCAAGAGCGCGGCGATGCAGCAGCTCAAGCGCGAGATCGACACCGTGGCCGCGTCCGACCTCACGGTGCTGATCCTCGGTGAGACCGGCGTGGGCAAGGAACTGGTGGCGCAGCGGCTGCACCTGCGTTCCTCGCGCGCCGAGCAGGCGCTGGTGCAGATCAATTGCGCCGCGCTGCCCGAGGGCCTGGCCGACAGCGAACTGTTCGGCCACAAGAAAGGCGCGTTCACCAGCGCGGTGCAAGACCGCGTGGGCAAGTTCGAACTGGCCGATGGTGGCACGCTGTTCCTGGACGAGGTGGGTGAGCTCTCGCTCCCGGTGCAGGCCAAGCTGCTGCGCGTGTTGCAAAGCGGCGAGCTGCAGCGCCCCGGCAGCGACAAGCAGTTGCGCGTGGACGTGCGCGTGCTGGCGGCCACCAACCGCGACTTGCGCGGCGAAGTGGCGGCCGGGCGTTTCCGCGCCGACCTGTACCACCGCCTCTCGGTCTATCCGCTGCAGGTGCCGCCGCTGCGCGAACGGGGCCGCGATGTGCTGACCCTGGCAGGCAGTTTCCTGGAAGAGAACCAGCACCGCCTGGGCGCGCGCAACCTGCGCCTGACGCCCGAAGCCAACGCGGCGCTGCTCGCGCACGGGTGGCCTGGCAACGTGCGCGAACTCGAACACCTGCTCAGTCGCGCAGCGCTGCGTGCCTTCTCGGAGCAGGGGCGCAGTGGACGCTGGATCGGTATTGAGTCTCGGCATCTGGCGCTTCAGGTCACCGGCGCGTCGGTCGGGCCGACAGGGGTCGAAGAAGGCTTGGCCCCTGCCTCGGGGGGCCTGCGCGCCGCCACCGAGGCATTCCAGCGCCGCTGGATGAAGGCGGCGATCGCGCGCCACCAGGGCTCGCTGGCACGCGCGGCCGAGGAGGCCGGCATGGACCGCAGCAATTTCCACCGCCTGGCCCGGCGCATGAGGTTGATCTCCACGGAAGAGAAACCGTCCAGCGCTCAGCCTGGACGCCAGTGACCACGCTGCACCAGCGCGTTTGCGATCACTGAAGCAATCGGTGCACAACCAACGCGCCGCTGAAAGCCGACGATGCACTGCCGCGATCAGTTAAGAGGCTTGATTCCCTTGGTCGCCAACCAGTCAACGTCCGAGCATTTGCAGAAGCTGCAGGCGGGACAACTGCTCTATGCGCGGTGGTGAGCCACACAGCCTGCACGCGCTGGAAGATGCCTGCGTGCTAGTCACCATCGTGCAGGGGACATGATGGACGACGCATGCGTGTTGCGCGCAGGAGGTCGGCATGAACTGCGGCTTGCAATTGGCACCGCACTTGCTCGCACCTGAACGTTTTCTGCCGAGCCCTTGCCATCGTGATGCTGGCCAAAGCAATGTCTACGTCGCCTGGTGACGCAGCGAGCAAGCGGGGTTCACCGCAGCAGGCGCCAGCCCATTGTTTGACGCGCTTTGAAACGCTCTTTAAGATCGATACAGCGCGCATCTTCAGGAACGATCACTTGCAGTCCTTTCGGGTCGTGATTTTCCTTCCAAGTGGATCCCGGCTCCGCGCTGCAGAAAGCGAGTAGCGATGACATGTGATTCGAGGGCCTATGGGCCCCAGATCCGCGTGGCGCAAAAGTTGCGACCGGTCTGCAAGCAGCTCACGTGGAGCCACTGATGGACAGCGCCATCCTCAGCCTGCTGGGCGCATTCCTCCTGTCGATCATCGGCCTGTTCATCTTCATCTGGTCCATGCGAAGCGGACTGCTGGTGGAGAATTCGAAAGCGGCTTCTGTCATCTTTGCACGCGGCGAGATCGGCAAAGTGGACGACCCGGCGCTGGGCGATGCAGCGCGAGAGTCGATGCAGGCGGCGGCCACGCAATCGGGCATCGAACCGCACGCCGCCGACCCCGATGAAATGCACGCCCGCCTGGAGGCCGATACCTCTACCGCGTTTCCGGTGTTCATGTTCATCGCGTTCGCATGCGCCTGGTTGCTGCTCGGCTCCGTCGCTGGCTTGGTGTCTTCCATCAAGCTGCACGAGCCCGACTGGCTGGTCAGCGAGGCCTGGATGACCTTCGGACGCCTGCGCAGCGTCCACCTCAATGCGGTGCTCTACGGGTGGATCACCAACGCGGCGCTGGGCATGATTCTCTGGTTGCTGCCCCGGCTGCTGCGAACGCGCCTGCTCGGCGGGATCTGGGCCATGCTTGGCGGGGCGCTCATCAACACCGGAATTGCCGGTGGCGTGGGTGCCATCGCGGTGGGATGGACCGATGGCATGGAGTATCTGGAGATCCCGTGGCAGATCGGCATCTTTATCTTTCTCGGCTTCGCTCTCGTCATCCTGCCGGTGCTGTTCACGCTGGTCAACCGCAAGGTAGAGCACATGTACGTGAGCGTCTGGTACATGGTGGCGGCGTTGTTGTGGATCGCGTTGCTCTACCTGGTTGGCAAGATGCCTGGCGTACACACCGGTGTCCAGCAGGCGACCACCAACTGGTGGTACGGCCACAACGTGCTGGGCCTGTGGTTCACGCCGGTCAGCGTGGGCGCCATCTACTACTTCCTGCCCAAGATCATCGGCCGCCCGGTGCGCTCCTACAACGTGTCCATTCTCGGCTTCTGGACGCTGGCCTTTTTTTACGGCCAGGTGGGTGGGCATCATCTGGTGGGAGGCCCGGTCCCTGGATGGCTGGTCACGCTGTCGATCGTGCAAAGCATGATGATGATCATTCCGGTGATCGCCTTCACCATCAACATGGCTTTGACGATGCAGGGGCGCATGCATCTGGCGCGCTATTCACCGACGCTGCGCTTCATGATGTTCGGCGGCCTCATGTACATGCTCTCCTCGCTCCAGGGATCGTTCGAGGCCTTGCGCAGCGTCAACCAGATCACCCATTTCACGCACTTCACCGTGGCGCATGCGCATCTGGGTGCCTACGCCTTCGTCACCATGGTGTTGTTCGGCGCCATCTATTTCATGATGCCTCGGGTGCTGAACTGGGAGTGGCCGTACCCGCGCCTGATCAGCTTGCATTTCTGGTTGGCGGCGATCGGTGCCTCCATCTACTTCGTTGGACTGTCGATCGGCGGTTGGCTGCAAGGCTTGGCCATGCTCGATGCCGCGCGGCCCTTCATGGACTCCGTCACGCTGACCTACCCCTATCTGAAATGGCGCAGTGTCGGAGGCGCTTTGATGGTCGCCAGCCACGTTGTGTTCGTCGGCCACTTCCTGGCGATGGCCTTGCGCTTCGGCCCCACGCGCGCGGGTGCGGCGCTCTTCTGGCAGCAGGGCCAGCAGGAGCTCTCGCATGGAAAATGAGATCAAGCTGGCGGCCGGTGCCATGGTGTCTCTGGCCGTGGCAACGGCCGCCTTGGTCGTCATGCCCTACATCGAGGTTCGCGACATTCCCAAGCCGCCCGCCCTCAAGGAATACACCACCGCTCAGTTGCGTGGGCGGGCGGTGTACATCGCCAACGGCTGCGTCTATTGCCACAGCCAGCAACCACGCACGCGCAGCTTCGGGCCCGACTTCGAGCGCGGATGGGGGCGCGCATCGGTGCCGGGCGATTATTTCTACGACAAGCCCCATCTGCTGGGCAGCATGCGCACGGGCCCGGACCTGCTGAACATCGGCGCGCGCCAGCCCAGCAAGGACTGGCATCTGGGCCACCTCTACCAGCCGCGCGCCTATTCGCCGGGTTCGAACATGCCGTCGTACCCGTACTTGTTCGACATCAAGGAGGCGGCCGACGACGGTGAGGAGGTTCTGGCCCTGCCGCCGGGGTATGCCCCCAAGGGCCGCGTGGTCGTGCCCAAGCCCGAGGCCCTGGATCTGGTGCGGTATCTGCAGGCGCTGAATCGCACCTACCCCATCCTGCCTCCACCACCACCTGCACCTTCACCGGAGGGCGATGCCCAGGTGCCGCCGAAGGTCGCGCCGGCCGCCGGCTCCTGAGCACAGGCGGGAACTGAGCATGTCAAACGAAACCGACCCCCATCGACCACCGCAGGAGCGCGAAAACGCCGAGCCGGACGAAGTGCGTCGACCGATGCCACTGGTGGTCGCAGCGGTCGCCGTCGGCATGGTGCTGTTCGGAGCGGCCTATATTTTGCTGTCAGACCCGTTTGGCACGTCAGGGCTCGGCGACCGCCGAACGGTCGCCGAGCTGTCCGGCCCCGCGCCTGCCGCTGGCGGCGCCCAACCTGACGGCAAGCAGCTCTACACCGCGAACTGCGTGGCCTGCCATCAGGCCACCGGCAAAGGGCTGCCCGGCGTTTTCCCACCGCTCGATGGATCGGAATGGGTTGTCGGCGATCCGCGCCTGGTGGCCAACATCCTGCTGCATGGCGTCACCGGCGAGATGGAGGTCGCCGGTGCGGTCTACAAGGGTGCGATGCCTGCATTCAATCAACTGGGCGATCCGGAGTTGGCAGCGCTCGCAAGCTACATCCGCGGCAATTGGTCGAACAAGGCCGAGCCGATCCAGCCGGAACTGTTCGACCAGGAGCGCAAGGGGAATCCCCGCACAGCACCGTTTGCAGGTGGCGCGGAATTGAAAGCCCTGACCGCCAAGACCTCCTGAGCCGGCAAGGTCCATCCCGTGCGTGATGACTGGCGGTTCACCATGACACGCACAACGATCGCCAGCGTCTTGTTCGCGCTGCTGTCGTATGCGGCCGCGCATTGGCTGACGCTCGACTTCAGGGTCTGGACCGCCGAAGGCGCACGCCGCCTGGAGGTCGCGACGCGTCCCCTGGCGGCCCTTCCTGTCGCGATGGAAGGTCCCGGCCTGGAGCGGCAGACGCTGGCGCAAATCTTTTCACACGAGGGCGCCGTGACCCTCGTCGACTTCATGTACACGCGCTGCGTCAGCGTGTGCGCGGCCTTGGGAAGTACCTTCCAGCAGATGCAATCGACCATCGCCGAGAGCGAACGCTCGCCGCTGGCCTCGAAGGTGCGACTGCTTTCGATCACCTTCGATCCCGAACACGACGACGTTGCTGTGCTCGCGGCTTATGCGACCGGATTGAAGGCCAACCCGCGCATCTGGCGCTTCGCCCGGGTTGCCCATCCCGCCAACGCGTCGGTGGGCCAGCGCCTGCTCGATCACTACCAGGTCACGGTGATTGCCGACGATCTCGGTGGCTTCGAACACAATGCCGCGCTGCTGGTGGTCGATCCGGCAGGTCGCCTGGTGCGAATGTTCGACCATGACGAATGGGAGACGGCGCTGGCGTTCTCTCGCGCGCTCGCCGACGGGAGCGCGCCGTGACGCAGCCACGCAAGGCGACCCACTTTCAGTTCGCCATGGGCATCGCGCTGCTGGCCTTGCTGATGGCGCCCCCGCTGCGGCCGGCCCTGGAGTCCAGCATGAGCTTGCACATGCTCGTGCAATATCCGGCCGTGATGCTGGCGGGTGCGCTGCTGGGCGCGTCGTTGCCGTCGAAGCTGGCCACGCGTTTGTCCGAATGGAACGTCCTGGGCATTGCCGGTCTCGGCGCCTGCGCCTTGTTCCTCGCGGTGCTGATGATCCCGCGCGTGCTCGACCTGGCGTTGGTCGACTTGCGAGTCGAAGGTGCCAAGGTCGCAGCCTTGCTGTTTGCCGGCGCCGTGCTGCGGCCCTCCTGGCGCGCGGCGGGGCTGGTGGTTCAGGCCTTTTTTCTGGGCAGTGTCGTACCGATGACGGTCGTCATCGCGACCCTGTACCAGGATTCCCCGATCCGGCTGTGCAACGCATACCGGATCGACGATCAGGAGCAACTGGCCAGCGGCCTGCTTTGGCTCTGCGGTGTGCTGGTCGTCGGATGGTTTGTACATGTGGCACGCCGTTTGCGGATACTGGCTTCTTGATTTCGACATGCTGGCGCAGGATTGGCCACCGCTTTCACGACCCAGATGCAAGCAATATCTGAGGCAGCGATCGGGCACATCGGTGGAGGATCGCAGGGTCAGTGACGCGCTTGGCTCTGTTGGCGTCCTGGCTTCACCAACGCTGGTGCATTGCCCAAAAAACTGAGCACGACCTGCAGCGCCGGTGGCATCGCCAAATGAACACCAGGTTACCGAAGGTGCACCGGGCGGCCTTGGCGAACAGCTGAAGTACGCGCGGGTTCGCACCATCCAGTTCATGAATACCATTGCCCACGATGATCTCGCGCTCAAAGTGCCGGCCCTTAAAAAGGTCCTCCATGCTTTGAACCTTCTTCGCCGACAGGCCAGGCAATGTGCGCGAACTGGAGCGTGTGATCAGTCGCGCGGCGTTGAAGGCGGTGAGCCGCGGCGCGGACCGCAAAGACATCGTCACGCTGGAGGCTGACATGCTCGACCTCGATGCCTTGGAGATGCCCGCTAGCAGGGCCGCGCTTTCAGATCAGGTCCCCGGTGCAATGGTGATCGTGTCGCGCTTGGATTCGATGCACGAGGTCATCGAGGCCAGCCAGCGCCAAGCGTTGGCGCTGCATCAGGACAACTGGGTGGCAGCCGCGCGCCAGCTGGAACTGGATCCCCGCAACCTGCACAAGCTGGCGCGTCGGTTGGGACTCAAGGCGTAGGGTGAAGTCGACGCGCTGTTCGTATTGTTGCGTGTCTTGATCGAGCGGTTAGTGAAGTCATCGGCCCGTTCGCACCGCGACGAATGACGGTGTCCTCTCTGAGGTGACTCGCCGAATGGAATTCGGTCTGAGGACTGCCAAGCCCTTGCGAAAGGGGACATCCTAGGTCTTTCAGTGTTCACGCAGCGGAGGATGTTGAATTCCACTGATCTCTGACCCGAGGGGGATGCGGACGAAAACTTGGACTACCAGGAGGTAGTTCATGTATTC
>NZ_JBWKZH010000075.1:0-27303 GCF_059424305.1 Hydrogenophaga sp. GW456-12-10-14-TSB4
GGGCAGGCCTGGGAGGCGGGTGGGGTGATGCCCCGGTCTTTCAGGATGCCGCTCATCTTCTCGCCGAAGCTGCCCGGCTGGCTGATGCCGGAGAGGTCGCCCTTGACGTCGGCCATGAACACCGGCACACCGATGTTGGAAAACTGCTCGGCCAGCGTCTGCAGGGTCACGGTCTTGCCCGTGCCGGTGGCGCCGGTGATCAGGCCATGGCGGTTCGCCAGCCCGGGCAGGAGCTGGCAGGTGGTGGAGGCGTTCTGGGCGATCAGCATCGGTTCGGCCATGGCAAGGGTTCCTCAGGGAAGGCGGTTCGGGTGAAAACGTAAAATCGCGGTCTTATTAGATCAAAGCCAGAACGGGCAAAAGGACAATTTCGTGGCCGGACACAGCAAATGGGCAAATATTCAGCACCGCAAGGGTCGCCAGGATGAAAAGCGCGGGAAGATCTGGACCCGCGTGATCCGCGAGATCACCGTGGCTGCCCGTCAGGGTGGTGGTGATCCGGCCATGAACCCGCGCCTGCGGCTGGCCATCGACAAGGCCAAGGCCGCCAACATGCCGGCCGACCGCATCAAGTACAACGTGGACAAGGCCTCGGGCAACCTGGAAGGCCAGGCCCTGGAGGAGATCCGCTACGAGGGCTACGGCATCGGCGGCGCGGCCGTGATCGTCGACACCATGACCGACAACCGCGTGCGCACCGTGGCCGAAGTGCGGCATGCCTTCAGCAAGTACGGCGGCAACCTGGGCACCGACGGCTCGGTGTCGTTCCAGTTCAAGCACTGCGGCCAGCTGGTGTTCGCACCGGGTACGTCCGAAGACAAGGTCATGGAAATCGCGCTGGAAGCCGGTGCGGACGACGTCATCAGCGACGGCGACGGGGCCATCGAGGTGCTCACCTCGCCGGTGACGTTCGAGGCGGTCCGCAACGCGCTGGAGGCCGCCGGCCTCAAGCCCGAGGTGGCGGAGGTCACGATGCGGGCCGAAAACACCATCGAGCTGACGGGCGACGACGCCGCGCGCATGCAGAAGCTGCTGGACGTGCTGGAGGATCTGGACGACGTGCAGGACGTGTTCCACAACGCTGAAATCGGCGAATAAAGGTCGGCCCGGATGAAAGTACTCGTGATTGGCGGCGGTGGCCGCGAACATGCGCTGGCCTGGAAGCTGGCACAGGCCGATGGTGTGCAGCAGGTCTTCGTGGCGCCCGGCAACGCCGGCACCGCGCGCGACCCCGTGCTGACGAACCTCGACATCACCGACAAGGCCGCACTGCGTGCCTGGGCGCAAGGGCAGGGCATTGCCCTGACGGTGGTGGGCCCGGAAGCGCCTCTGGCGGCCGGTGTGGTGGATGAATTCCGCGCCCATGGCCTGCCCATCTTCGGCCCCACGAAGGCCGCCGCGCAGTTGGAGAGCTCCAAGGCGTTCTCCAAGGCCTTCATGCAGCGCCACGGCATTCCCACGGCGAAGTACCAGACCTTCACCGATCCGGCGGCCGCACATGCCTACGTGGACGCCGAAGGCGCGCCCATCGTGATCAAGGCCGACGGCCTGGCCGCCGGCAAGGGCGTGGTGGTGGCCATGACGGTGGCCGAGGCGCACGAGGCGATCGACTTCATGCTGGTCGACAACACCCTGGGCGTGGCCCACAACGAGGGTGGGGCGCGTGTCGTGATCGAGGAATTCCTCGTGGGTGAGGAAGCCAGCTTCATCGTGCTGTGCGACGGCGAGCACGCCTTGGCCCTGGCGACCAGCCAGGACCACAAGCGCCTGATGGACGCCGACCAGGGCCCCAACACGGGTGGCATGGGCGCGTACTCTCCGGCACCGGTGGTCACGCCGGCGGTCCACGAGCGGGCCATGAACGAGGTGATCCTGCCCACGCTGCGCGGCATGAAGGCCGACGGCATTCCCTACACCGGCTTCCTCTACGCCGGCTTGATGATCACGCCCGACGGTCAGGTCAAGACGCTGGAGTTCAACTGCCGCATGGGCGACCCGGAAACCCAGCCCATCATGATGCGGTTGCGCAGCAACCTGGCCCAGGTGCTGCTGTCGGCCACCCGCGGCGAGCTCGACCGTGTGGCGCTGGACTGGGATCCGCGCGTGGCGCTGGGCGTGGTGCTGGCCGCTGCCGGTTACCCGTTGAGCCCGCGCAAGGGCGATGCCATCAGCGGCCTGCCAGCCGATGAAGCCGACCGCATGGTCTTCCATGCCGGCACCAGCGGCGCAGCGCAAGGCGCGGTGCAGGTGTCGGGCGGGCGCGTGCTCTGCGTGACGGCGCTGGCCGATACCGTGGCCGGTGCGCGGCAACGCGCCTATGAGGTGGTGGATGCCATCCACTTCGACGGCATGCAATGCCGCCGAGACATCGGGTACCGAGCACTTTGAATTCCTCCGCCGACTACCCCGGGCCGAACGCGGTCCGGTTCCGTGGTTCTTCGCTGTCGCGCTGGCTGATGGCCCGTCTGGGCTGGCAGCTGCACTTCAACGGCTTTCCGCGCCTTCAGGGCGTGGCGATCGTCTATCCCCACACGAGCAACTGGGATTTCATCGTGATGCTGCTGGCCAAGTGGGCCATCGGCGTGCCGGCGCGCTTCTGGGGAAAAGACACGCTGTTTCGCGTGCCGCTGCTGGGCGCCTGGATGCGGTGGCTCGGCGGCATCCCGCTCGATCGCCAGTCGCCTCGCGGCGTGGTGGGCGAGATGGTGGACTTGATGACTCAGCATCGGCAGGAAGGACGCCTGCTGTGGCTGGCGCTCTCGCCCGAAGGCACCCGCCGTCGCGCGCCGGGTTGGCGCAGCGGCTTCTACCAGGTGGCGCTGGGCGCGGACGTTCCGGTGGCCCTGATCCAGCTCGATTACAGTCGCAAGCAGGTGAACATCACCGACTTCATCCGCCTGAGTGGCGACGAGGCGGTCGACTATGCCCGCATGGCCGCGTCTTATGAGAGCGTGCGCGGCCTGCACCCCGAACTTGCAAGTCCCGTGCAACCCTTGTCCAGGCCTTTTTCCGTTGATACGGCATGAGCATGCAACAGACCCCCACGTCCTTTGTGCGTGAGTACCTCACCGACCTGCAGGACCGCATCGTCTCCACCGTGGCGCTGGTCGATGGGGGCCGCTTCGTGGTGGACCGCTGGACCAAGCCGGCCGACGAACCGCTGCAGGGCAGCGGGATCACGCAGATCCTGGAAGACGGCGCCGTCTTCGAGCGCGCCGGCTGCGGCTTTTCCCACGTCACCGGGCCCCGCCTGCCGCCTTCGGCCACGCAGCATCGGCCCGAGCTCAGCGGTGCCCCCTTCGAGGCGATGGGTGTCTCGCTGGTGTTCCACCCCCGCAATCCCTACGTGCCCACCGTGCACATGAACGTGCGCATGATCGCCGCCACGCCGGCGGGGGGCGAGCCCGTGTGCTGGTTCGGCGGCGGGATGGACCTCACGCCTTACTACGGCTTCGAGGAAGACGCGGCGCATTTCCACCGTTCGGCAAAGAACGCGCTCGATCCTTTCGGTGTCGACAAGTACCCGCGTTTCAAGACCTGGTGCGACGAGTATTTCTACCTGAAGCACCGTGACGAGCAGCGCGGCATCGGCGGCGTGTTCTTCGACGACTTTTCCGAACTCGGCTTCGATGGCAGCTTCGCCATGATGAGCTCGGTGGGCGACGCCTTCCTGGACGCCTACCTGCCCATCGTCGATCGCCGCAAGAACACCGCCTACGGCGAGCGCGAGCGCAGCTTCCAGCTGTACCGGCGCGGCCGGTACGTGGAGTTCAACCTGGTCTGGGACCGGGGCACGCATTTCGGGCTGCAGTCCGGCGGGCGCTCCGAGTCGATCCTGTTGTCCATGCCGCCGCTGGTGAGCTGGGCCTACAACCGCAAGACGAAAAAGGGCACGCCGGAAGACCGGCTCTACAAGGAGTTCCTGGTGCGCAAGGACTGGATCTGATGGCCGCTACCTTGCCACCCCGGCGCGTGGGCATGTTCGGTGGGGCCTTCGACCCGCCGCACTGGGCGCACCGCGCACTCGCCGAGACCGCGCTCAAGCAGTTGGGCCTCGACGCGCTGCACATCCTGCCCACCGGCCACGCCTGGCACAAGTCGCGCGTGCTGTCCCCGGCCGACGACCGCGTGGCGATGTGCGAACTCGCCTTCGGCGATCTGCCGAACGTGCAGCTGGACCAGCGCGAAATCAACCGCGAAGGCCCGAGCTACACTGCCGACACCCTGCGCGAACTCAAGCGCGAGTACCCGCAGGCCCAGCTGTTCCTGATCCTGGGGGCCGACCAGTTGCTGGCCTTCAAAAACTGGGTGCGCTGGCAGGAGGTGCTCGACCTGGCCACGCTGGCCGTGGCCAACCGGGCCACCAACATCGGGGTCGACGCTCCCCTGGACCAGGCCACCGAAACCGATCTCTCCAGCGTCGATCTTCCCTTCGAGCTGCTCAACATGCCCCTGAAGAACATCAGCGCGACTGCCGTGCGCGCCCGCGTGGGCCAACCCGCGCAGAGCACCGGCGCGCTGGATGTTCTGGTGCCCGAGCCCGTCGCACGCTATATTTCACAACACCACCTCTACCAGTCCCCTACATGACCAGCGAAACCACCGCCAAGAAAGACATCCAGCGACTCCAGAGGGCCATCGTCGATGGGCTTGAGGACGTCAAGGGTCAGGACATCGTGGTTTTCAACACCGAGCACCTCTCCCCCCTGTTCGAGCGGGTCATCGTCGCCAGCGGCACGTCCAACCGCCAGACCAAGGCGCTGGCCGCCAGCGTGCGCGATGCCGTGCGCGAAGCCGGCTTCGACAAGCCGCGCATCGAGGGCGAAGACAACGGCGAATGGATCATCGTGGACTGCGGCGCTGCCGTGGCCCATGTGATGCAGCCCGTGATCCGCCAGTACTACCGCCTGGAAGAGATCTGGGGCGCCAAGCCCGTGCGCCTCAAGCACGGTGCCGAAAAGCCGGTGGCGCCGGCCAAGCCCGCCGCGAAGAAGAAGGCGGCCAAGGCACCTGAAGCCGCACCGGTTTCGGCCAAGAAGGTGGTGCGCAAGGCGGCCGCCAAGGCCGCGCCGCCCGCGCCCGCCAAGAAAAGCCCGGCCCCGGCCAAGGCTGCCGCACCCAAGCGCGGCGCCACCGCCGCCAAGAAGGCGCCGCTGCCCAAGGTGGTGGTTGGCAAGCCGGTCGCCAAGAAGACGGCGGCCAAGCCCGCCGCCAAAGCTGCGGCCAAGCCTGTGGCCAGGAAAGCCCCCGCCGCCAAGAAGAAGGCATGAGGCTGCTGATCGTCGCGGTCGGGCAGCGGGTGCCTGACTGGGCCCAGACCGCCTACGACGATTACGCCAAGCGCTTTCCACCCGAGTTGCGGGTGGAACTGAAATCCGTGAAGACCGAGCCGCGCGGCTCCAAGACCCTGGAGACGCTGCTGGCCGCCGAGCGCGAGCGCATCGAAGCGGCCATTCCCCGCGGCAGCCGGGTGGTTGCGCTCGATGAGCGCGGCACCACGCTCACGACCAAGGCCCTGGCCCAGCAGCTGCAGCAATGGCAGCTCGAAGGCGACGATGTCGCCCTGGTGATCGGCGGGCCCGACGGTCTGGAGCCGGCTTTTCGCGCCGCAGCGCACCAGCGCATCCGCCTGTCCGACCTGACCCTGCCGCACGCCATGGTGCGGGTGCTGCTGATCGAGCAGCTGTACCGGGCTTGGTCGGTCAATGCCAACCACCCCTATCACCGCGAATGACCGATTTCATCTACCTCGCTTCCCAGAGCCCGCGCCGCCGGCAGTTGCTGGAACAGTGGGGCGTTCGCTGCGAACTGCTGTTGCCCGATGCCGAAGAAGACGTGGAGTCGCTGGAGGCCGTGCGGCCCGGTGAAGCGCCCACCGCCTATGTGCAGCGGGTCACCGCGCTCAAGCTGGCGGCCTCGCTGGCGCGCCTGAAGCGCCGCTGCCTGCCGCCCGCGCCCGTGCTGTGCGCGGACACCACCGTGGCGCTGGGCCGCCGCATCCTGGGCAAGCCCGCCGATGAAGCCGAGGCCGCCGCGATGCTGGCCGATCTGGCGGGCCGACAGCACCGGGTGCTGACCGCCGTGGCCGTGGGCAGGCCGGGTGTCCGGGGCGATCGCACCTGGGCGGCGCTGTCCGCTTCCCGGGTCACTTTCGAGCCGCTGAGCGCGGCGCAGATCCGCCGCTACGTGGCCACGGGCGAGCCCATGGGCAAGGCCGGGGCCTACGGCATCCAGGGCCGCGCCGGTTTGTGGGTCAGCCACATCAGCGGCAGTTATTCGGGCATCATGGGTCTGCCTGCGCACGAGACCGCGCAGGTGCTGCACGCCGCCGGCGTGCGGCTGATCTGAGACGCCACACGCCACGGAGAAGGGCTTCATGAGCCAGGACATTCTGATCAATTGGTCTCCCCAGGAGACACGCGTGGCCGTGGTGGAGCAGGGGGCTGTGCAGGAAGTGCACCTGGAGCGCACCCTGGAGCGCGGTCTGGTGGGCAACATCTACCTGGGCAAAGTCTCGCGAGTGCTGCCGGGCATGCAGTCGGCCTTCATCGACATCGGGCTGGACCGCGCGGCCTTCCTGCATGTCGCCGACCTGATGCCCAACATCGCGGCCAAGCACGCGGCACCGCGCGAGCGCCCTGTGGCGCCATCGGCCGGTGAGGCCGACGTGGCGGCGGCCGGTGCGCCTCCCGTCAATGCCGGCACCAAACTGCTTGCGCCCAACCCGGTGCTGCCGATCGAGCGCCAGATCTTCGAGGGCCAGGCCCTGATGGTGCAGGTGCTCAAGGACCCGATCGGCACCAAGGGCGCCCGGCTCACGGCACAGATCAGCATCGCCGGCCGGCTGCTGGTGTTCCTGCCGCAGGACAACCACATCGGCGTGTCGCAGAAGATTCCACCTGCTCAGCGCGAAGCGCTGCGCCAGCGGCTCGTGCGATTGACCGCCACCGCCGACGGCAGCTCCGCCGGCGGTTTCATCCTGCGCACCAACGCCGAGGACGCCACCGATGACGAACTGGTGGAAGACACCGCCTACCTGCGCAAGACCTGGCTGCGCATCAAGGAGGCGGCCACGCGCCAGCCGCCGGCCACCTTGCTGCATGAGGATCTGAACCTCATGCAACGCGTGCTGCGCGACCTGGTGGGGGCCGACACGCAGTCCATCCGGATCGATTCGCGCGAGCAGCACGGCCTTCTGATGGGCTTCGCGGCCGAGTTCATGCCCGACACCGTGAGCAAGCTGCAGCATTACAGCGGCGAGCGCCCGATCTTCGACCTCTTCAGCATCGACGAGGACATCGCCCGCGCGCTCAGCCGCCGGGTGGACCTGAAGTCGGGCGGTTACCTGGTGATCGACCAGACCGAGGCCCTGACCACGGTGGACGTGAACACCGGCGGCTTCGTGGGCGCGCGCAACTTCGACGACACGGTGTTCCGCACCAACCTTGAGGCGGCGCAGGCCATTGCGCGCCAGCTGCGCCTGCGCAACCTGGGCGGCATCGTCATTGTGGATTTCATCGACATGGTGCGCGACGACCACCGCGAGGCGGTGCTCACCGAGTTCCGCAAGCAGCTCGCGCGCGACCGGGTGAAGACCATGACGGGTGGCTTCTCGCAGCTCGGCCTGGTGGAGATGACGCGCAAGCGCACGCGCGAATCGCTGGCGCACATGCTGAGCGAGTCCTGTGAAGCTTGCAGCGGCCGCGGCGCAGTGAAGACGGCGCGCAGCGTCTGCTACGACATCCTGCGCGAGATCCTGCGCGAGGCGCGCGCGTTCAACCCGCGCGAGTTCCGGGTGGTCGGGTCGCCCAAGGTGATTGAACTCTTCCTGGATGAGGAACGCGCCCACCTGGCGGGGCTGTCGGATTTCATCGGCAAGCCGATCTCCCTGCAGAGCGAGAGCTCGATGACGCAGGAGCAGTACGACATCGTGCTGCTCTGAGCCCGGGGGCTCAGGCCTCGGGGCGGAAGCTCTGCGCGTGCAGGCGCGCGTACAGGCCGTCGGCCTGCAGCAGCTCGCGGTGCGAGCCCTGTTCCCGGATGCGGCCGTCGGCCAGCACGATCACGCGGTCCGCGTGCTCGATGGTGGAGAGGCGGTGCGCGATCACCAGGGTCGTGCGGCCTTTCATGAGGCGGGCCAGGGCGTCCTGCACCAGCCGTTCCGATTCGTTGTCCAGCGCCGAGGTGGCTTCGTCCAGGATCAGCACGGGCGCGTCCTTGTAGATCGCGCGGGCGATCGCCAGGCGCTGGCGCTGGCCGCCCGAGAGCTCGGCCGCGTTGTGGCCCACGGTGCTGTGGATGCCCTGGGGCAGGCGCTGGATGAGCTCGCCAAGGTTGGCCGAGACGAGCGCCGCGCGCACACGCATTTCATCGATCTGATCGTCCGCCGCCCCCAGCGCCACGTTGGCGGCCAGGGTGTCGTTGAGCATCACCACGTCCTGGCTCACCATCGCGTACTGGCGGCGCAGGCTGCGCAGTTCCCATTCGGTGAGCGGCACGCCGTCGAGCCAGACTTCGCCGCGCTCGACCTCCACGAAGCGCGGCAGCAGGTTTACCAGCGTGGTCTTGCCGGAGCCGGACGGGCCGACGAAGGCCACCACCTCGCCGGGCCGGATGTCCAATGACACACCGCGCAGCGCGATCAGGCTGTCGTCGTCCTCGCGCGCGGGGCCGCCATCCTTGGCCGGATAGCGCACCCAGACATCGCGCAGCGAGATCGAGCCGGACACGCGGTCGGCGGTGTGCGAGCCCCCGGACTGCTCGGGCGTGTGCTCGATCAGCTCCAGGCCGCGTTCGAGCGCGGCCAGTCCCCGCGCGATCGGCGCGGCGATCTCGGCCAGGTGTCGGATCGGCGTGATCAGCATCAGCATGGCGGTGACGAAGGCCACGAAGTTGCCCACCGTCACGCCGCTGGTGCTGCTCTGCCAGAGCGCCACGGCGATGACCGCCGACAGCGCGGCCGAGGCCAGCAGTTGGGTCAGGGGCGTCATGGCGGCCGAGGACACCGTGGACTTGAGCGCGAGGCGGCGCAAGGCCATGCTCAGGCGGTCGAACCGCTGGCTCTGTCGCGCCTGGGCGCCGTGCAGGCGCACCATGCGGTGGGCGAGCACGTTTTCTTCCACCACATACGCCAGCTCGTCGGTGGCCTGCTGGCTGTCCCGGGTCAGCTTGTAGAAGCGGCGCGAGAGCACCCGCATGATCAGGATCAGGCCCGGAAAGATCAGCAGCACGATGAGCGTGAGCTTCCAGTTCAGGTAGAGCAGGTAGCCCATCAGGGCGATCACGGCCAGGCTGTCCTTGGTGAGCGTGAGGAAGGCCGTCACCAGCAGCTGCGAGCCGGTCTGCACCTCGTACACCAGGGTATTGGAGAGCCTGCTGGCGTTCTGCCGGGCAAACAGGGTCATCTGCGCGTCGTTGAGCTTGACGAACATCGCCCGGCGCAGGTTCAGCAGACCCAGGCTGGCCGTGTAAGAGAGGGCGTACTGGGCGGTGAAGCCCGCCACGCCCCGCATGCCGAAGAGCCCCATCAGGGCCACGGGCACCATCCACAGCTCGACATTGCCCTGGGCAAAGCCGCGGTCCAGCAGGGTTTTCAGCAGGGCGGGGATCAGCGGCTCGGTGAGGGCGCCGACCAGGGTGGCCACCGCCGCGAGGACAATGCCGGTCTTGGCCGAACGGAAATAGGGCCACAGGCGCAGCAGCCGCTGCGTGAGGGTGCCGTCCAGGGGCTTGTGCATTCGGGCGTTGTCGGTCAAGGGCAGGTCACTTCAGAAAACTTGCAGATTGGCGGAACAATGTAGCGCCACGGGAATCAAGCAGCGGATGCGTGCCGGGCAGACAGCGGCATGCACACATCTTGTCACGGAAGGCCAGGTGCCCTCCGTTATTATCAGTTGGTTGGCTGCGACGCATTCGCAGCGCCGCAACCCCAGGCACAAGCGACACACAGGATGCAGGATTTCACTCGACACGACATGCAAGCCCCCCTTCCCAGGCGATCCGTTCTCGGGCTCGTTTCCTCCCTCCCTCTGCTGACCTGGCCGCTGTCGTCGGCCCACGCCCAGTTCCGGGTGGAGGTCGCGGGTGTCGGGCTGACGCAGTTCCCGTTTTCCGTGGTCGGCTTCCGTGGCAATGACGCGGCCAGCGAAAACATCGCCGCCATCGTGCGCGCCGACCTGGAGCGCAGCGGCCAGTTCCGTTTTGTCGATCCCATCTCCGGTGGTCTGGACGAAACTTCGCGCCCCGACCTGGGCCCCTGGCGTGAGCGCGGCTCCGATTCGCTGCTCACCGGCAGCGTCTCCCGCCTGGCCGACGGCCGCTTCGACGTGCGATTCCGCCTCTGGGACGTGGTGCGTGGCCAGGACCTCGGCGGCCTGAGCTACCCCGTGGGCGCGCAGGATCTGCGCCTGGCCGCCCACCGCATCGCCGACCACGTGTTCGAGAAGATCACCGGCGTCAAGGGTGTGTTCTCCACCCGCATCGCCTACGTCACCAAGGCCGGCCAGCGCTACAACCTCTGGGTGGCCGATGCCGACGGCGAAAACGCCCGCGCGGCACTCACCAGCCCCGAGCCCATCATCTCGCCGAGCTGGGCGCCTGGCGGTGGGCAACTGGCCTACGTGTCGTTCGAGGCCCGCAAGCCGGTGATCTACGCGCACGATGTCGCCACCGGCAAACGCCGCTTGCTGGCCAATTTCAAAGGCTCCAACAGCGCGCCCTCGTGGTCGCCCGACGGCCGTTCGGTGGTGGCCACGCTGTCGCTCTCCGGCAATGCGCAGATCTACACCATGGATGCCAACGGCGGCGAACCCCGGCGCCTGAGCCAGTCCGCGAGCATCGACACCGAGCCCGTCTTCAGTCCCGACGGCAAGAGCATCTACTTCGTGAGCGATCGGGGTGGCTCGCCGCAGGTCTACCGCATGAGCGCCCAGGGCGGCAATGCCCAGCGCCTCACGTTCACCGGCAACTACAACATCTCGCCCGCGCCCAGCCCGGACGGTCGCTGGCTCGCCTTCATCTCCCGCATCAATGGGGCCTTCCGGCTGCACGTGATGGACCTGGGCAGCGGCACGGTGACGGCCCTGAGCGAGTCCAGCGGCGACGAAAGCCCGAGCTTCGCGGCCAACAGCCGCATGATCATCTACGCCACCCGGGACCGGGGTCAGGAAGCGCTCATGACGACCACCGTCGACGGGCGCATCAAGACCCGCCTGGCCGGCGCCCAGGGCGACATTCGCGAGCCCGAGTGGGGCCCCTTCCTCAAATGAGCGGCAGCGCACAGCGAATCTGAGCTGCGTCCGCTACCTTCTTTCTTGTTTATTTTCCAAAGGAATCTTCCATGTCCAACAACAACGCTTCCGCACACACGTCCCCTCGCACTTCGGGCCGCTGGCTGCGCCTGATCGCCGGCATCAGCCTGGTGGCCGCCCTCGCGGCCTGCAGCTCCGGCGTGAAGCTTGACAACGTGCCGGTGGAAGACCGCACGGGCTCGGCTGCCGGTGCCGGCGGCGCGGGTGGCCAGTCGGGTGCGGTGGACCCGCGCGGCGTCTCGGGCGTCTCGGTCAACGGCGCGGATTCGGCCCAGCCCAATGCCCTGAACCGCGTCATCTACTTCGACTACGACAGCTTTGAAGTCAAGAACGAGTCGGCGGCCACGCTGGAAGCCAATGCGCGCTACCTCAACGCCAACCGCACGCGCCGTGTGAACCTCGAAGGTCACACCGACGAGCGCGGCGGCCGTGAGTACAACCTGGCTTTGGGTCAGAAGCGCGCCGAGGCCGTGCGCCGCGCCCTGTCGCTGCTGGGCGTGCCCGAAACCCAGATGGAAGCCGTGAGCTTCGGTGAAGAGAAGCCCGCCCAGACCGGCTTCGACGAAGCCGCCTTCAGCAAGAACCGCCGCGTTGAACTGACCTACCGTTGATTCCCATGTTGAACCGCTTGCGTTTTGCCTCCAGCCTGCTGGGTGCGGGGTCTCTCGCGGTGGCCGCGCTGTGGCCCCTGCAGGCGCACGCCCTGTTCGGCGACGACGAGGCCCGCCGGGCCATTCTGGAATTGCGTCAGAAGGTCGATGCGAACCAGCAGGCCGATGAGGCCGCCAAGACCGAGGCCCGCGAGAGCAATGCGGCCACCCGCCGCAGCCTGCTCGAGCTTTCCAACCAGATCGAGCAGCTGCGCGCCGAGCTCGCGCGCATGCGCGGGCAGAACGAGCAGCTGGCCCGCGAGGTGTCCGAGCTGCAGCGCCAGCAGAAGGACGTGCAGGCCGGCGTGGACGAGCGCCTGCGCAAGGTGGAGCCGCTGCGCATCGATCACGACGGGCAGAGCTTCACGGCCGCGCCGAATGAAAAGCGCGACTTCGACGCCGCCATGGATTTGCTGCGCAAATCCGAGTTCGGTCCTGCGGCGAGTGCCTACAACGCCTTCCTGGTGCGCTATCCGGCCAGCGGCTACCGGCCCTCGGTGCTGTACTGGCTGGGCAACGCGCAGTACGCGAACCGCGCCTACAAGGAAGCGGTGGAGACCCATCGCCGCCTGGTGAGCGAGTTCCCGACCCACATGCGCACGCCCGAAGCCATGCTGGCCATGGCCAACAGCCAGATCGAACTCAAGGACACCAAGGGTTCGCGCAAGACGCTCGAAGACCTGGTGAAAGCGCATCCGAACTCGGAAGCCGCCGCGGCCGGCCGCGAACGCCTCGCGCGCCTGCGCTAAGGTGAGGGGCACACGGCGCCAGGGCGGTGCCGTGTCCTTCGCCGGGTGAGGGCGTTGGCCGCCTCCTACAATGGCGGCCATGGAAATTGCCGACTTTCTCAAATTGCAGACCCAGGTTCTCTGGGCTGCCTTCGCCGTGGCCGTGGCCTTCGGCTTCATTGCCCAGCGCACCCATTTCTGCACCATGGGCGCGATCAGCGACATCGTCAACATGGGCGACTGGACCCGCATGCGCATGTGGGGCATGGCGGTCGGCGTGGCCATGCTGGGCTTCTACGGCATGGCCTGGCTGGGCTGGATCGATGCGGGCAAATCCATCTACACCACCGGCCGCATCATCTGGCTCTCGGCCCTGGTGGGTGGTGCGCTGTTCGGGTTCGGCATGGTGCTGGCGTCGGGTTGCGGCAGCAAGACGCTGGTGCGCATCGGTGCCGGCAGCCTGAAATCCCTGGTGGTTTTCTTCGTGATGGGCTTTGCCGCTTTCGCGACCCTGCGCGGTGTGCTCGCGGTGCTGCGCGTCAACACGGTGGACAAGGTGGCCATCGACATCCCTGCCGGCGGTGCGATTCCCATGTGGGTTTCCAGCGGGCTGGGCATGGAGCCCGGGCTTACCGGCCTGTTGCTGGCGGTGCTGGTGGGCGGCGCGCTGGTCGTGTGGGCCTTGCTGGGTTCCGAATTCCGCAGCTTCAACAACCTGCTGGGTGGTCTGGGCATCGGCCTGGTGATTGTGGCCATGTGGTGGGTCAGCGGCCACCTGGGCTTCGTGGCTGAACACCCCGAGACGCTGGAGGCGGTCTACCTCGCCTCCAACTCGGGGCGCATGGAGTCGCTCACCTTCACCGCGCCGATGGCCTACACGCTGGACTGGCTGATCTTTTTCAGCGACACGTCCAAGCTGCTGACCTTCGGCGTGGTCACCGTGGCGGGCGTGGTCGTGGGGTCGCTCGCGTGCGCGCTGATCGAAGGCAGCTTCCGCTGGGAAGGCTTTCGCAGCACGCAGGACACCGCCTTGCACATCGCGGGCGCGGCCTGCATGGGCGTGGGTGGCGTGACCGCGCTGGGATGCACGGTGGGGCAGGGCCTGTCCGGCCTGTCCACCCTGAGCTTCCTCAGCATGATTGCTGTCACGGGCATCGTGCTCGGTGCCATCGGCGGCTTCCGCTTCCAGATGTGGCTGCTGGACCGCGAGTGAACACAACCCTCCCGCTCGAGGTGTTCGAGCGCCGCTTCGGCGGGCTTCGGCGCCTGTACGGTGTGGAAGGCGCGCAGCGCATCTTCGATGCCCACGTGGTGGTGGTCGGCATTGGCGGTGTGGGTTCGTGGGCGGTCGAGGCCTTGGCCCGCAGCGGGGTTCGACGGCTCACGCTGATCGACTTGGACCACGTGTCCGAGTCCAACATCAACCGCCAGATCCACGCGCTCGAGCCCACGCTTGGGCAGGCCAAGGCCGAGGCCATGCGCGAACGCATCGCGCTTTTCCATCCCGGCTGCGTGGTGGACGTGATCGACGAGTTCGTGACGCCGGATAACTGGCCCGGCCTGCTGGACGCCTTGCCGTCGGCCCTGATCGATGCCTGCGATCAGGTGCGTGCGAAGACGGCGTTGGCGGATTGGTCCATCACGAACAAGGTGCCATTCGTGACCGTGGGCGCGGCCGGCGGCAAGCGATTGGCCCAGGCCGTGGAGGTAGCCGACCTGGCAGACACCACGCACGACCCCTTGCTGGCGCAGTTGCGCTACCGGCTGCGCAAGCACCACGGCGGCGCGCGCGCCGGCCGGATGGGCGTGGCCTGCGTGTTCAGCCGGGAGGCGGTGGCACCGCCGGATGCCTCCTGCGAACTGGGCGACAACGACGGCTCGCTCAACTGCCACGGCTATGGCTCCGCGGTGAGCGTGACCGCCACGTTTGGCCTGTGCGCGGCAGGCTGGGTGATGAATGTGCTGGCCGCAGACGCAAAAAAATCGCACGGACTTCAAAGGACCGTGACAACCACGCTATAATTTGAGGCTTGGCGCAGCAGTCGATAAGACTCGAACCCGGTGCAGGTCACTGGCGTTCACGCAAAATCCCTTCGGGGGCGTTAGCTCAGTTGGTAGAGCAGCGGACTCTTAATCCGTAGGTCGAGTGTTCGAGTCACTCACGCCCCACCACCGTTTCCTGCGGTTGCCCTCGGCAGCCAGACCCTTTTTGATGGGACGTTAGCTCAGTTGGTAGAGCAGCGGACTTTTAATCCGTTGGTCGGCAGTTCGAGCCTGCCACGTCCTACCAAAGATCTAGGGACTTAGTCGCAAGGCTAAGTCCCTTTTTCTTGTGTCCGTGGGCGGCTCTTCAACGGGTCCGAAGCACAGCAGGGCAGCCGTTTCTTCATCGGCGTCCAGAACGATCTGGAAGTCACCCTGCAGGCTGCGCATCACGCGCTGGCAGAACACGAGTCCGGTGCCCAGGCCACCCCAACCCTGGAAGCGGCCTGCCGTCAGGGCCTCGCGGACCTCGTCTGGCGGTCGCTGGCCGTTGTGCGAGAAGCGGATGCAGTGCATGCCTTCCTGGATGCACAGGGAGATCTTCAGGCGTGGCTTGGCCACGCGGTGCAAGGCGTCCAGGGCCTGGCGCATCAGCGTGAAGAGCACCAGTTGCAGGAGCGCGGCCTTCGCGGGCAGTGGGACATCGTGCTCGATGTCGACCGTGACCCAGTCCTTCTCCCTGCTGGCAAAGGGATAGCTCTGGAGCACCCAGCCCAGCGCCCCGGAGGCGAACGAGGCGACCGGTTCGCGGGGCATGGAGGCGCTTTGCGATGTTTCGGCCGCCCAGGTCATCAGGGACTGGCAATGCCGGGCACTTCGCTCGGTGGCTTCCAATGCCTGCTTCAAAGGACCCGTGGGTGTTGGCGCGGTGGAGAAGGCTCCCAGGCTCCGGGCCTGGGCACGCGCATAGCCCTGAATCACCGAAAGCGGCCCATTGACTTCGTGGGCCAGGAAGGCGAGTGCATCGCGCAAGCCGGTGCCGCCCTCCGATGCCTGGCACTGCTGGGTGTGCAGGGCCAGGGCTTCGTGGAGGTATCGGCTGGCCACGTCGGCTTGCCAGGGCTTCTCGAGGATGCGGAACACGCGCACCTCGTTGATCGCGGCGAAATCGGCTTGAGGTTCGCTTGCATCGGTGATCAACAGGCGGATCAGTTGGGCATCGCGTGCCGGCTCGCTATGCGGCAACGCCGTGGCCATGCGTCGAAGCAGGCGATGGTCTGCCGCGATCACCGCCACGTTTGCACCCCGGTCGCGCAAGTGCCGCAAGGCCTCGTCTTCGTCGCGCAAGTCCCGGACAGGGAAAGAGGCCCGGTGCAAGGATTCGATGAAGCCCTGTGGCAGCGGTTCTTGGTCCACGAGCAGGATCTCCCGGTGTGGGCAGTGCAAGTGCTTCATGCCTCAGTCCTCCGAGGGCAGCGTGTCGAACCCGGTCTCGAAGCGCAAGGGAACCTGGGGGTTCTGTTGAATGAATTCATGCACCGAGCCCTTGCGAGAGTTCTTGGCGTGGTACATCGCACGGTCCGCCAATTGCAGCAAGGTTTTGCCGGACCGGCCATGCAGCGGGGCATAGGCGATCCCGATCGATGTGCTGATGACGAGTTGATGGCGCTCGTTCGGTTGCCAGGGCACGAGCATCAACTCGTTGATGCTCGTGGCGATGCGCCGGGCTTCCTCGCAATCGGAGATGGACAGCAGGATCACGAACTCATCGCCGCCGATGCGGGCCACCAGGGGATTGGACGCCGGGTGATGGCCTGCCGCCTGCTGGCTGTGTCGGACCGCCAGCCCCAGGCGGCGCGCGACTTCGCACAGGCACAAATCGCCGATGAGGTGGCCCAGGGTGTCGTTGATGTGCTTGAGATCGTCCACATCCACGAAAAGCAGCGCGTACTGCAACTCCTCCTGGTGAAGGAGGTTCAGGTGGTTGTCCAGCTGCTGCATGAAATGGGAACGGTTGAACAGCCCCGTCAGAGAGTCCAGCTGCGAGAGCTCGATAAGGCGTGCCTCGGTCTGCTTGCGCAATGAGATGTCGGACATGACGCAGGCGTGCCGGAAGCCGTTGGTGTCGTGGTACCGGTCCACGACCAGGCGAACGGGCAGGGCCCCTTCATCCGAGCGGCGCAGCCAGATGTCGCCCTTCCAGTGGCCTTCGACGACCAGATGGTCTTCGATGGTGGCGGCGAGCGCGGCGCTGCGCTCGTCCAGCATGTGCCTGAGCGACAGGTCGGGTGGCGTGTTGCCTTCAAATCCCATCATGCGCAAGGCCGCCGGATTGGCGAACTCGAGCCGCAGATCCGCAGACATGACCAGAACCGCTTCCGAGGTGTTGAGCAAAGGCAGGTGGTAGTCGATCATGCGGTCGGAACCGTTGTCTCGCCATCTCGGTGGAGGCGAACGATGTCGGCGAACTGCTCGCTCAGATCCAGAAAGGCATCGACGATGTCCGGGTCGAATTGGGTGCCGCTGCCTTGCCGGATGATGTCGAAGGCGACCTGTTGTGCAAACGCTTCCTTGTAGACGCGTTTGGAGATCAGGGCGTCGAACACGTCGGCCACGGCCATGAGCCTGGCCGCCACGGGGATCGCGTCGCCCTTGAGGCCATAGGGGTAGCCGTTGCCGTCCCAGCGTTCATGGTGGCCGATGACGATGTCCTTGGCGAACCGGAGGAAGTCGACGCGCCGGTCGTACAACCTTTCAGCGTCTTCCAGTGCCTCCAGCCCCAGCGTGGTGTGGGTGCGCATCACGGTCATTTCTTCGGGGGTAAGGGGGCCCGGTTTGCGAAGGATGTGATCGGGAATACCGATCTTGCCGATGTCGTGCAAGGGCGCGGACTGCGTGATCAGCCGGATGGCGCCGGGCGTGAGCTCGGTGCTGAAGCGCGGGTGGTCGCGCAGTCGCTCCGCCAGCATGCGGACGTAGGCCTGCGTGCGCACGATGTGTCCGCCGGTCTCCGTGTCCCGCGTGCGTGCGAG
The DNA here is from genome assembly GCF_059424305.1 of Hydrogenophaga sp. GW456-12-10-14-TSB4. NCBI lineage: Bacteria > Pseudomonadati > Pseudomonadota > Betaproteobacteria > Burkholderiales > Comamonadaceae > Hydrogenophaga > Hydrogenophaga sp. GW456-12-10-14-TSB4. Next base: position 17,703 of record NZ_JBWKZH010000075.1, read on the forward strand.
GTTGACCAGCGCGAGCAGGGCGACATGCTGGGTCAGTTCGATGTGCTCGGTGCGCCGCCGCACTTCCTGTTCCAGCGCGGCTTCGCGGTCGCGATTGAGGTCCTGGGCGGCTTTGAGGGACAGCTGGACCTGAATGCGGGACGCCGCAATCCGCTCATTGATGGGCTTGCGGAGGCAGTCGGACGCACCGACCTCGAAGGCGCGGGCCTCGCCCTCGGTGTCGATGTAGGCCGACATGAGAACCACCGGTATGTGGCGCGTGGCGGCCAGCTTCTTCAGCCGCTCGCACACGGTGTAGCCGTCCGTACCGTCCATGCACACGTCCAGGAGGATCAGGTCGGGCAAACGCTCCAGGGCCATGGCCAAGCCCGCTTCGCCGTTGTCGGCCTGGCTGATTTCATAGTTGGGGGCCAGCATCATGCCCAGGTGTTCAAGCATCTCGTGCGAGTCGTCGATGACGAGGATGTGCGCCATCCGCTCTGGTGAAAATTCGTTCATCAAGGTGCTCCCCGATCGGCTTGTGTGGCGTGGGTGTCAGGTCGGGCCAGGCGTTGCCATCCGCTGGACGCCGTGCGCAACCAGAGGGCCTGGTCGTCCCGCGTGACGAGGGTTTCGCCGTTGTCCGAGACGAAGTCCACGCCGGGCACGTCATGGGGTGCGGTCCTGAGCACCTCCCAAGGGTCGGACTTGGCGAGGAGGTCCGCCAGAAGGGCGGTGAACGACAGGTAGCTGGTGGGGCCCGATACCCGGACAGGGCGCTCGAGGTCGGGTGGGCGTTGTGCGTTCATGCCGATGAGCTTGAGGGCCACCGGCACACGGGTGATTTCGGGCCAGGGGGTATCGCGCAGGCCGGCGATGTGCTGCGCACCCTTGCGCAAGGCGGCGCCGTGTTCCGGCAGCAGCACGACCAGCGTGGGGCGTCGGGAACGCTCGATGTCACCGATGAAGCGGTCCATGTCGCGCAGCAAGGTATCGAGGCGTTGGCGGTAGCTGTCCATCATGCCGAGGGCCGACGCGCCGGGCACGCGGTTGCCGTCGTGCAGGGTCACGGTGTTGTAGTAGAGCGCTTGCGGCGGGGCCGCGGCGCTCAGGCCTGTCTGCCAGGCGGCCAGTGTCGCGTGGTCCCCTGCAATGGGTGTTCCGTCGAACGCCCTCAGCGCCACCGGCGTGCCCGGCGATGTGACCGGTGTCAGGATCCTCGCGGGGGTCTCGGCTTGAAGGGCCCTGGCAAACCCGTCGAATTGGCCGTCGTGGTTCAGATAGGCCTGCACCTGGTAGCCGGCCAGGCGGAGCTGGTGCAGCAGGCCGCACTGCTCGGAGGCGGGCTTGTAAAGCTGGTCGTGGGGCGTCTGACCGCAGTTGGCCCGCATCAGTCGCAGCATGGCAGGGCCGCTGTAGCTGGTGACCGAGTTGAACTGGTCGAACACCAGGTCGAATCGGTCGAACAGCTGCCGGCCACCCAGGCCCACCGCGTCGAGGTCGTCCCAGGACAGCGAGCACACATGCAGCAGAACCACGTCGAAAGGAGGTTGTCGGCCGGGTGCGAAGGGGCGGCTTCGTTGGCGTTCGCCTTGCCAGAAGTCCTGCACCTTGGTTTGCGGGTCCAGGGCCCGCGCATCGGGCGCCGTGGTTCTGGCTTCCACCCGGGAGGAGCCGATCTCGACGGCGTGCTGAAGGATGCCTGCCAGCGGCAGGGACAGCAATGCGAGGCTCAGCAGGACCTCCAGGCGCAGCCATCGATTGAGCCAGAAGCAGGCCAGCAACAGGACCACCAGCGCCGGCAATGCGTTGACCTCCAGCAGGCGAAGGCCCAGCTCCATGGCGTAGCTGGAAGAGAAGCCGGACAGCTGACCCAGCTGCTGCAGCAGCCGTCCGCTCAGGCCCACCCCAGCCTCGTGGGTGAGCAGCGCCAGTGCCGCCGGCCACGCCAGCAGCGCGCGCAGCAGGCGCCAGGGGCGCCGCATGAGCGGCCAGTAGACAAGCAGGGCCAAGGGGAAGTTCAGCCACACCTGCAATTGCAGGTGTTCGTCAGCACCCAAAAGCAGCTTGGATGCGAAGTAGAGGTGCCAGGCCATCATCGTGCACCCCGCGTGTTCCAGCGTTCGCCCAGGCCGAGCACGGCCTCGCGAAACAGCAGCCGGATGGCGTGCAGGTAGCCGTTCACGCCGGTGCGCAGCAGTTGCCGCAGTTCCCACCAGGGCCGGTCGCGGTGGCGCAGCACGGACTGTCGGCGCCACAGGTCGGAGCGCGAGAAGGTGCAAGCCATGAGCTGGCGCTGCTCCGCCACGCCAAGCGGGTCGATGCGAATGCCCAGCGAGGTGCCTCGCACATGGGACAGCGTGGCCGGAAAGGCGTGCCAGGCCCGTCCGTCGTGCAGATGCACGTGGCAGGCCAGGTCCCGCTGAAAGGGCTGGACGGCCAGGGTTTCCAGGCCCACACCCTCGAGCGAGAAATCGACCAGGCGGGCATGGACCGGCGGCTGGCCAGGCAACTGCAGGCGTGCTGGCAGGCGCTGGGCGAGACGGATCCGTGGAGCCTGGCGGACCTGTCGCGTCTCGGTGGCCACGCGCACGGCCACGCCCAGCAACAACAGGTTGAACACCGCCCACACCATGTTGAGAAGCACCGCGGTGCTGTCGGGCCGGGCACTGTCTGTCAGGCTGGCCACACCGCAGAGCAGGGCCGTCAGGTTGACCCCGATGAGAACGAGATACGGCATCGCGATGCGCCAGTCGAAGTACTCGCGCTCGATGCGGCCGCCTTTGGCGGTGACATTGAAGCGGCCGAGCCTGGGGGCGATGAGCGCCATCAGCGTGGGGCGCATGATGTACCACGCGAGCACGGTTTCGTACACGCTGCCCCAGGAGGAGGCGCGGAACGGGCCCATCGCCCGTTTCTCGAAGATCTTGCCCATCAGCAGATGGGGCAGCAGGTAGGTCATCAGGGTGGGCACACCGGCGTCGAGCACCCGAAGGCCGAACACGAGGTAGGCGACGGGAGAAGCCAGCAGGATCAGTCGGGGCAATCCGTTGAAGAAGTGCAGCATGGCGTTGCAGTAGCACAGGCGCTGCATGATGGTGAGCCCTTGGCCGCGCAAAGGGTTGTCGAGCCGGAAGATCTGGGCCATGCCCCGTGCCCAGCGGATGCGTTGCCCGATATGGCCGGAGAGGCTTTCCGTGGCCAGACCCGCGGCGAGGATGCGGGGGAGGTAGGTGGTGGTGTAGCCCCGGCGATGCAGCTTCAAGGCGGTGTGCGCGTCTTCAGTGACGGTCTCCACCGCGATGCCGCCAATGGCCTCCAGGGCACTTCGGCGCAGGACCGCGCAGGAACCGCAGAAGAAGGCGGCGTTCCAGAGGTCGTTGCCGTTCTGCACCGGGCCGTAGAAAAGCTTGCCTTCGTTCGGAATGTCCCGCTCCAGGCGCGTGTTGCGCTCGATCGGGTCCTGCGAAAAGAGGTGATGCGGGGTCTGCACCATGGCGCAACCCGGTCTGTCGATCAGCCAGCCCATGGTGGCGCGCAGGAAATCCCGCACCGGGATGTGGTCGCAATCGAAGATGGCGACGAACTCGCCCGATGTCTTTCCCAGGGCGTGGTTGATGTTGCCGGCCTTGGCATGGTGGTTGTCCGGGCGGCGCACATAGTGGACCCCTGCTGCGCGGGCGAAGGCATCGAACTCGTCGCGCCGGCCGTCGTCGAGCAGGTGGATGTGCAGCTTGTCGGCAGGCCAATCGAGGTTCTGGGCCGCGAGCACGGTGGGGCGCACCACGTGCAAGGGTTCGTTGTAGGTGGGGATGAAAATGTCCACGTGCGGCCATTCGGTCAAGCCGCGGCGCACGGTGGCCTTGGGGCGCCTCATGGGCCACGCGGCTTGCGCATGGCTGAGCAGCAGCACCAGCCAGTAGTAGGCCTCGGCCATGAGCAGCAACAGGCCGGCCAGGGTTTCGGCCACGCCGTCGAACTGCAGGGTCTGTGTGACGCGCCACCAGGCGTAGCGGCCCGCCAGCAACAGCGATAGGCCCATGAGCAACAGCACCCGCGGGCGGTCATCGGCACCGTGGGGCGCACGGGCGCACAGGCCGGCGACGGCCAGCAGGGCGGCACTCAACAGGCATTGCTGCGCGTTCGAGATGGGCACGAGCACCATCGCCATCAGGAGGATCAGGCCCAGGCCGGTGGCGGCGCGCCAGGCGAACTCGGGTGGCTGCGTGATCCAGGTGCGCGTGGAGGTTTTGCGGGCGACTGTGGTGCGCTGGCGTGCGGGCCAGCGTCGGATCTCGGGCCTGGGCTCCTGCAACGCCTTCAGTGCCGCGCGCTCCGTGGCGGACGGCACGCCGCCCGTCCAGCGCAACACCAGCAGCAGGGCTCGGGGCCGCAACAGCCACAGCGCCAGGCGCCAGCGCGGCGGCAGGCGCTGCACGCCACGCGCAAAGGGCTCAAACGCCAGCATGGGGCATCACCGTCGAAGGCCACAGAGGCACGGGGCCGCGCTGCGGCTTTTCCTGCCATCGCAGGTAGATGTGAAGCTGCTCTTTCGCATAGTCGGGCGAGCGTTCGGCAGCCACCCGCAAGCCGGTCGTCCAGTGTGCGTTCATGCGGTACTCCCAGGTGCTTTGCAATGCCCAACCGGCGCCCGGGCCTCGGCTGGCGCTGTACATGCCCTGGCCTTGCGCGACGGCCTGGGCTTGAAGATCGGCTCGTGTGGGAAAGCGCGGAGCGCTTGTGGTGCTCGACTGGCTCCAGGAGGGGGCCACGCGCATCACCCAGGAAAGGTCGGTGCCGCGCATCGCAGCCTGCAGCGGAAGGCTGATGGCCGTGCTGCGTTGCGGGCTGTAGTAGCCGCCGTGGCCCACGCTGTAGTGGTTCTGGTTGTTGTCGAACGCGCGGACACGGAGCACCGGTCCGACGGCCAGGTAGTGGTCCGTGCCGCGGCTCAGGGTCCAGTCCACGCCGAGCGCAACGGCCTGTTCGCGGTTGGTGAGCACCTCGTGCCCGCGGTAGGCCGCCACTTCGAGCTGGGCGAAGGGCTCCAGCCCCTTCCACGTGGTGGCGAGCTGCAGGAGCGCGGACGTGCGGCGCACCGCGCCCCAGCGGATGCCCGAAAACAGGTCGCGTTGCCCTCCGTAGGACAAGAGGCTTCCCGTGACAGGTCGATGGGCGAGCGACACGCGCCAGTCTGCCGATCCGGCACGGCCCTTCAGGTCCAGCCCTGCGCTGAGACCGCTGAACTCGAACCCGACGGGCGTGGTGCCGATGTCGGCGCGCCAGCGGTCGGCCTCGTAGCCGAGCATCAGGGCCTGGCCCTGAGCATGGGCATGCAGGGAACCGCCGGCTGGGGCCGACGGTGGGCGCAACGCGGCGCTGCCCCAGTCGCCCGAGCAGAGGAGCTGCGCAGCGCTCGCCCGCCCGGCCTCCAGCCGGACCGAGTCAAGCTGCCCGAACCAGTGGCCGTGGTCGCCCTGGGGGCGGCGCATCCGCAGGCTCACGACCCGGCTGTCCAGCCGCGAGACCGCGTCATCGCCGGGCTTGTTCACCCAGGTGATGCCCGCCGCCACTTCAGGTTGCCGGCGCTCGTCCAGTGCCTGCAAGGCATTGCGGGATTCCCGGGCTACCCATTGCAGGGAAGCCGGCGCCTCCAGCGATTGCCGCATGGCCTGTTCGAGGCCCAGGCGCGCCTCGCCACGCTCGCCAGCCTCCCGCAGGGCCAGGGCGAGGGCGCGTGTGACATCCGGGCGATCGGGGTACCTGTTGCTGAGCGCCCGCCCAAGCTGCACACCGTCCTGCGCACGGCGCTGGTCCAGGGCGTCCCACACCGCTTGCAGTTCGGCGTCCGTGGGGGCGGGCGGTGCTTCGGCCACCTTGGCCTCGGCGTCCATGACGACGGGGGCGTCGGGCAGGGGCGGTGGCAACGCTTCGGGCGGCGAGAGCGGTGTTTGCACGGTGTCCGCGCGCGCCACGACCGTTGGCGCCCGCCGCTTGGGCAAGGGCCGGGTGGCGCGTGTCGCTGTAGCGTTTCCGGTCGGCGCGGGCGAGGTCGCGGCGAGTCCCAGGGCCTGGAGCGCCTTGGGGTGGCGCGGCTGGATCGCCAGCAGCTTGCGCATCAGTTGGCGAACCAGGTCCGGCCGCTGGCGCTCGGCCCAGTACGCGGCACTGTCCAGCAATTGCCGCACCTCAGGCGCGTCGGCCGACGTTCTCGCGTGAGCCCCGGACAGCCACAGGCAACAGCCCAAAAGGACGATGAGCGCCCGCATCACGGCACCCGTGGCTCGCAGGCGCCGCCGGGCAGCGTCAGCGCCCCCTGCGGCGAGAACCGGTAGCGCCCCTCCAGCCAGCCCAGGCCGAAGAGGGCCAGGGCATGGTTGTAGTACCCGAGCGACGGCTGGGCCAGGCTGGCCTCGACCCGGGGCTGCAGTTGCCGCCGAAGGGCGGTGAACCCCAGGCTGTCGGCCAGCACGAGCGCCGCGACGTCAAACCCCGGCGGGCCCTCGCGGGTGGTCCGAGCCGGGGCGGCACCGGTCTGCGCGTTGAGCGCCTCGGGGGCATGGCCGTGTCGACCCACCCAGTGCAGCCAGGGCAGGAAACCCAGTGCCAGCTGCTCGAAGGCCGGGTCGCTGCGGGACAGGCCCGTCCAGAGGTAGGTCCGGATGGCGTTGTAGCTGCCCATTCCTTCGCTCTGTGCGTCGACTTGCCACCCTTGGCGGGCATCCCAGATCGCCCACTCGGGCGAGATGCCCCGGGGGGCCGACTCGATCATCAGGCGGAGGGTGGGTTCCACCATCTCCCGCCATTCGCTTTGACCGGTGAGAACCGACAAGCGCCTGAGCAACGGCACCGGGGCATAGCTCGGATTGAGGCGCCAGCGATCCGGGCCGAGTTGAAAGCCGGTCGGCGCGGGCAGCAGACTTCGTCCCAGCGACGGCAACACGGCGCTGGCGTCCCGCAGCAGGTGGGCGGCCAGGCTGTGTCCCAGGCGGGTGTATTCCTCGTTCTGCCAGAGCCGGCCCGCTTCGAGCAAGGCATAAGACAGCCAAAGATCGGCGTCACTGGCCGGGTTGCTGTCCAGCAGCTCCCACCGGCCGGCGGCCGACCGGCCCCAATGCCACCCGGGGGCAAAGCGGTGCAGGTCGCCGCGCGCCAGGTTGTCGCGGGTCCATTCGAGCAAGGACGAGAACTGCCGCCGATCGCCCGCCACCAAGGCAAAAAACAGGGCGTAGGCCTGTCCCTCCGAGACGGTCGGACTGTGTGGCAACCCTGGGTCCAGCACCCGCGCGTCCTGCGTGATGTAGGTCGCACGAAAGGACGCCCACAAGGGCCAGTCGGCACAGGGCGCGGCCTGTGACATGCCGGGCAGGGTCAGGACCAGGACGCTGGTTGCCCAGCGCGCGAGTCGAACGAACGGCGCGGACCATGTCGGGTGGCTCATGGCGCTGCAGGTAGGGAGCGGGCGGCCTTCAGACGCCGCGCCGCGTAGAGCTTGAGGCGGATGCGCGCCGCCCACACCAGCAGGCCCAGGGCCGATGCCAGTGCCGCTGCCGCGAACCAGGGGTAGGTGGACAGGAAGAGCGACAGGCGCGCCGTCCAGGGCAACTGGCCGACGTGATAGACCGATGTGCTTTCGTAGGACCGGACGTCCCGTTCTTGAACGACGGTGAGCCCACCCTGAATGTGCGCCGCCAGCGCGGACTCGATGAGGGCTTCCGACAGCCAGCGCAGGCCCTGGGTCTGGTCGCTGCTCAAGGCCACCACCGAGCGTCCTGCCCGCAGGGGCGATTCAAATCCGGTGATCGTTGCCAGGGTGCCTGGTGCTTCCATCCGAAGCGGTGAACGTGTCGGGCGTTCGGCGTCCGTGGCCGGGCGCAGCCAGGACCGCCAGCCGGCCACCGCAGCCATCGGGCCGCGCGTGTCCCTTCGCTGCGCCTCGAGCGCGAGCATCGGGTCCTTTTGCCAGCGCTTGAGCAGGGCGTGGAGTTGCGGACCACCGAGCAGCAGGAGGTCGCGATCCGGGAAGCGTTCCAGGTGCTCAGGAGCGGTGATTTCAAAATGCCAGGCGGGCATGCCGGTCCAGCGGCCGAAACTGCCCATCACCGCGAGCAGGGTTTCGATCTCGTGGTCGTCGGGCTGTGACGGCAGCACGACGGCGGTTTGCGACAGATCGGCGTACCGCGTGAAGGGAAAACCTGCCTCCGCGAAGGCCGCCAGATCGGGCATCTCCAGGAAATGGGGCAAGGCTGAGAAGTCCAGCGTCGACTCGGCGTCCACCGATGCCCGGGTGGGTTCGGCGCGCCAGGCGCAATCGCCCGCTTGAGGCTTCATGCCCAGCGGCATGCGCACGTCCAGGGTGTTGGTCTGCCGGGGCTGGAACTCGGGCAGCTTCACGCGAACGGTGTCCGAGACCTCGTCGGCGTTTCCCAGCCAGCGGCCCAGCCCCCCCAGTGATTCGCCAGAGGGCGCGGAGGCCAGGCGCCAGGCGCGCACGAAGCTGTCGTTCAGAGACAGGCTCATGAGCGCGTTGTCCGCCGGCGACGGCACGGAGCTGCGGTAGCGCAGGTTCAGCAGCGCGGCCCGGCCGGGGCCTTGCCACAGATCCGGTGGCGTGCGCCAGCGCACGAGGACGGACGCCGGGTGGGTGCCGTCGAGCTGAAGGGCCGCGCGCTGCGGCACGAGCTCACCGAGGCGCACGGGTTTGTCCGTGGCGACCCAGTTGGGGGCGTCATAGGCCTGGCGCAGAGGGATCGGCGCCAGCTCATGGATCTGCGCCACGTTGCCGCTCATGGCCTGCCGACCCAGGATCAGGCCCAGGGCCGCCGTTCGCAGCTCCTGGTCGTTGCGCCCCTGCAGCACCAGCAACTTGACGTGCGGCAGCTTCGGGTGGCGCATCAACCGCACCGTGGGGCCTTGTGCTTCGGGCAGTTCGAGTCCTTCGGGGCCCGGCTGTTGCGGGCTGGCCAGCACGATGGCATGGCGATCGGGCAGGCGCTCGCGCCGCAGCGGGAAGACCGCTCCGCGCTCGCCCGCGAGCGAACCCAGCCATGAGGCCATGATGGACGCGGTACCCAGCCGATCCTTGCCTGGCTGGGCGCCGAGCACCATGGGCACCTCGACCCGGCCGGCGCCGCGGCGATCGAACCACGGGGCGGGGAACAGGGCCAGCTCGTCTTCCAGCGCCAGCGGGCGGACGCCGAGCTCGAAGCCGGACGCGTCCACATCGACTTCGGCCCACAGGCTGCTGTGCAGGGGGTCTTCGCATTCCAGGGTGTAGTGCCCGACCAGGCGCAGGCTGAGCCAGTTGTCGTCCACGAAGAGGCGCGGGTCGAGCTCGAGGGTTCGCACGATGCGCTCGCCGGGCTTGTCCGACCGCAAGGGGATGACGGACAGCAGCCTGTCGTTGAGGCGGACTTGCAGGTGTGAGAGGCCGGGCAGCAGGGCGGGGGACGGCGTGATCGCCAGGTTCAGACGGGCGCGGACCACCATTTCATCCAGGCGCACGCCGAGGTGGACGCGGTGCTCGCCCGCGTCGCCACGAAGCGTGGGGCGATCGCCTGCCATGCGCCGCAGCGGTAGCTGGACGGCGCGCTGGGTCTCGGGGGTGTCAGGTGGGGAAGGG
>NZ_JBWKZH010000076.1:0-27124 GCF_059424305.1 Hydrogenophaga sp. GW456-12-10-14-TSB4
GGGTATGAGGAGGGGGCTGATTGCGCGGCGGCGCAAAACACGTGATTTTATCGGGCCGACCGGTCGGCGCTCCGGCGCTCATAATTCCGGATGCGTCGGGCCCCGATAACCCGGTACGCCCACCGACCCACCACCCATGACCCGACTTGCCACAGCCCCCATCCCGGCCATGCTGCTCGCCGCCGGGCGCGGCATGCGCATGCGCCCCCTGACGGACGAAACACCCAAGCCCCTGCTGGCGGTGCAGGGCCGACCCCTAATGCAATGGCCGATGGAGGCCCTGCTGACCGGCGGCTTCCGGCGCCTGGTGGTCAACACCGCCTGGCTGGGCGAGCAGATCGACGCCTTCTGCGCCGACTGGCAGTCGCAGCACCCGGGCAGCGAGGTGACGGTCTCGCGCGAGGGCCAGGACTTCGGCTACGCGCTGGAGACCGCCGGCGGCATCGCGCGCGCGCTGCCGCTGCTGGGCGACGTGTTCTGGGTGCTGGCGGGCGACGTCTACGCCCCCGGCTTCGCCTTCACACCGACCAGCGTGGCCCGCTTCAAGGCCAGCAGCCAGCTCGCCCACCTCTGGCTGGTGCCCAACCCGCCGCACCACCCGCGCGGCGACTTCGGCCTGAGCGCCGAAGGCCTGGCGCTCAACGAGGCCGACACGCGCTACACCTACAGCACCATCGGCCTGTACCGGCGCGAGCTGTTCGAGACGCCCTGGTGCGAGATCGTGCCGGGCAACCCGCAGGGCACGGCCGAACCGCTGGCACCGCTGCTGCGCCGCGCCATGGACGCCGGCCTGGTGAGCGCGGAGCTCTACACCGGCCCCTGGGTCGACGTGGGCACCCCCGAGCGCCTCAAAGAGTTGGGCTGACCGCCTGCGCGGGCGCGGCAAAACGCCGACAATGGCCCGCATGGACTCCACCACCCACACCACCCTGTACGCCGAGCGCCGCGCCCGCGTGGCCGCCCAGCTCGGTGCCGGCGGCATCGCCATCGTCCCCACCGCGCTGGAACGGCCTCGCAACCGCGACACCGATTTCATCTACCGGCACGACAGCTATTTCTACTACCTCACCGGTTTCACCGAACCCAACGCCTGGCTGGTGATCACCGCCGAGGGCCAGACCACGCTGTTCTGCCAGCCCAAGGACCTGGAGCGAGAGATCTGGGACGGTATCCGCCTGGGCCCCGAGGCTGCGCCGGCGCACCTGGGCGTGAGCGAGGCGTTTTCCGTCGCCGAGCTCGACCAGCGCCTGCCCAAATTGCTGGAGAACCGCCACACCGTGTGGTACCCCTTCGCCACGCACGCGGGCCTGGAAAGCCGCATCAACGGCTGGCTGCAGCCGGTGCGCGCGCGCGTGCGCTACGGAGCCCTGTGCCCCGAATCGCAACGCGACCTCTGCGGCATCCTCGACGAGCTGCGGCTGGTGAAGGACGCCTTCGAGCAGGCCACCATGCGCCGCGCCGCGCAGATCAGCGCCAAGGCCCACATCCGCGCCATGCAGCGCAGCGCAGCGATGCTGCGCGCGGGGCAGGACGTGCGTGAGTACCACCTCGACGCCGAGCTGCTGCACAGCTTCCGCGAACACGGCTCGCAGTACCCGGCCTACGGCAGCATCGTCGCCGCCGGCGCCAACGCCTGCGTGCTGCACTACCGCGCCGACGCCGCGCCGATCCGCAGCGGCGAGCTGGTGCTGATCGACGCCGGCTGCGAACTCGACGGCTACGCCAGCGACATCACCCGCACCTTCCCCGCCAACGGCCGTTTCACCGGCCCGCAGCGCACGCTGTACGACCTGGTGCTTGCCAGCCAGGACGCCGCCGTGGCCGCCACCAAGGCCGGCGCGCGCTTCGTGGACCCGCACGAAGCCACCGTGGCGGTGCTGGCCCAGGGCCTGCTCGACGTCGGCCTGCTCGACCGCAACAAGGTCGGCAACGCGCAGGACGTGATCGCCCACCGGGCCTACTTCCCGTTCTACATGCACCGCACCGGCCACTGGCTGGGCATGGACGTGCACGACTGCGGCAGCTACGTGGAGCCCTCCGAGCTGGGCAACGTGAGCGAACGCCAGGACCCGCTCAGCGGCGAGACCATCAAGGACCGGCCCAGCCGCGTGCTGCGTCCCGGCATGGTGCTGACCATCGAGCCCGGCCTGTACGTGCGCCCCGGCGAAGGCGTGCCCGAGCATTTCTGGAACATCGGCATCCGCATCGAGGACGACGCCATCGTCACCGCGACCGGCTGCGAACTCATCTCGCGCGACGTGCCGGTGAAGGCCGACGAGATCGAAGCCCTGATGCGGGCTTGACGCAGATCAAGGACGCCGCCGATGGGCCCATCGGCGGGCGGGTCTTGGGCACAGAGCAGGAATCATTCTCATTTACACTGTGAGACCCACCGGCGCTGCCGGCCCGATTCCTTCACTCCAAGCCCTTCCGCCATGAAACCCACCCTGCTCGTTCTGGCCCTGTCGGCCACCCTGTCCCTGTTGCACGCACCGGCCCACGCCCAGGCCGCCGCACCCGCCGCCGCGAGCGCACCCGCGGCCGCGACCTACGCCACCGTGGCCACGCACTACGCCGCGCTGGTGCACGCCAACTACAGCGACACCCTGGCTGCCGCGCAGGACATGCAGTCCGCCATCAAGGCCTTCGTGGCCGCGCCCTCGGCCGACGGCCTGGCCGCCGCGCGCAAGGCCTGGCTGGGTGCCCGTGAGTTTTACGGGCAGACCGAGGCCTTCCGCTTCTACGGCGGCCCGATCGACGACGACAAGGGCCCGGAAGGTCAGATCAACGCCTGGCCGCTGGACGAAGCCTATGTGGACTACGTGCAGGGCAAGCCCAAGGCCGGCCTGATCAACAACACCAAGTTCAAGATCACCAAGACCAACCTGGCCAAGTTCAACGAGCGCGGCGGTGAAGAGAACATCAGCTCGGGCTGGCACGCGATCGAGTTCCTGCTGTGGGGCCAGGACCTGAGCGAGACCGGCCCGGGCAACCGCTCGTTCGAGGACTACGTGGATGGCAAGACGCCCAACGCCGACCGCCGCCGCCAGTTCCTCACCGTGGCCACCGAGCTGCTGGTGGACGACCTGAACTTCCTGGTCAAGGCCTGGACGCCCGGCCAGAAGAACTACCGCGCGCGCTTCGAGAAGGGCGGCAAGGAATCGGTGCGCAAAATCATCGTGGGCCTGGGCTCGCTGTCGCGCGGCGAACTCTCGGGTGAGCGCATGGAAGTGGCGCTGAACTCGCAGGACCAGGAAGACGAACACTCCTGCTTCTCCGACAACACGCACCGCGACATCGTGACCAACGCCACCGGCATCCAGAACGTGTGGCTGGGCCAGTACAAGAAGCGCGATGGCAGCGTGCTGCAAGGCCCGGGCGTGCGCGACCTGGTGGCCGCCAAGAAGGCCGACCTGGCCGAGAAGACCAGCGCGCAGATCGCCGCATCGGTGGCGGGCGCCGAAGCCATTCCCGCCCCGTTCGACCGCGCCATCGCCAAGGGTTCGGCCGGCCGCCCGGCGATCGAGAAGACCGTCGCCAGCCTGGTGGAACAGTCCAAGCTGCTGGTGGAGTCGGCCAGCGCGGTGGGCATCGCCAAGCTGACGCTCGTGGAACCTTGAACTCCCCCCTGCGCCGCTGCGCGGCTTCCCCCCTCTCTGGCGCGCCTTCGGCGCTGGGAGGGGGGACGAGGTCTCGGGCCGGCGGAGCCGGACCCTTGACCCCTCTGGATTGACGCCCTCTCTCTCGCACAGGCCTTTCAACATGTCGCTCTTTCCCACAGCCACGCGCCTTGCGCTCGCCATGGGGGCTCTGTTTTGCGGCGCCACCGCGCTCGTCTTGCACGCCGACGAAGCGCCCGATCCCTTGGGTGAGAAGACCGGTGGTGCCACCACCGTCTACGCGACCGGCAAAAATGCGTTCTCGTTTCCGCTGGCGAACCTGGACGATCCGGGGCGCACGCGCTTCGTGATCGGCAATTCCTTTTTCAAACGCAACTGGGTCGAGGCGCCGGCCTCGACCACCGCGCGCGACGGCCTGGGCCCGCATTTCATCGCGCGGTCCTGCGCGGGTTGCCACGTGCTCGACGGGCGCGGCGAACCGCCCGAGTGGAAGAACACACTCGGGCCCGAGCCCGAAGGCACGGTGGCGCTGCTCATGCGCCTGTCGGTGGCCGGCACGCCCGACCCCAAGGCCGGCGTGCGGCCCGACCCGGTGTACGGCGACCAGTTCAACAACGCGGCCATCCAGGGCGTCAAGCCCGAGGGCCGGGTCGAGATCCGCCAGCAAGCCATCCAGGGCCGCTTCGCGGACGGCACGCGCTACACGCTGCAGAAGCCGATCTACAAGCTGACCGACCTCGCCTACGGCCCCTTCGCGCAGGGCCTCATGGTCAGCCCGCGCATCGCGCCGCAGCTCGCCGGCATCGGTCTCATCGAAGCCATCCCCGACGTGGAGATCCTGCGCAACGCGCGCGAACAGGCCGCCGCGCCCGGCCCCATCAAGGGCCAGCCCAACCGCGTGTGGGACGTGTTCGCCCAGGAAGAGCGCCTGGGCCGCCTGGGCTGGAAGGCCAACGTCGCCACCCTCGCGCACCAGACCGCCGGCGCCTTCCATGGCGACATCGGCATCACCTCCAACGCCTTCCCGCACGAGACCTGCACCCCCACGCAGAAGGACTGCCTGGCCGCGCCGCACGGCGGCGGCAAGACCACGGGCCGCGACGGCATCGTGCCGGCGTCCAGTGCGACCGCCCTGAAACCCGAGATCGACGACGAGACCCTGGGCCACGTGATCTTCTACCAGGCCACGCTGGCCCCAGCGGCGCGGCGCAACGTGAACGACCCGCAGGTGCTGCGCGGTCAGGCGCTGTTCGCGCAGGCGCAATGCGCCGCCTGCCACCGCCCGAGCTACGTCACCGCCGAAGGCCCGTTCCCACCGCTCACCAGCCCGGCTCTTAAGGGTCAGCGCATCTGGCCCTACACCGACCTGCTGCTGCACGACATGGGCCCGGATCTCGCCGACGGCCGTCCCGACTTCCTCGCCAGCGGCAGCCAGTGGAAAACGCCGCCGCTCTGGGGCATCGGCCTCATCAAGGACGTCAACGGCCACACCCGCCTGATGCACGACGGCCGCGCCAACGGCGTGCTCGAAGCCATCCTCTGGCACGGCGGCGAAGCCCAGGCATCCAAGGAGCAGGTGCTCAAGATGAAACGCGCCGACCGCAGCGCGCTCGTGAAATTCGTGGAGTCGCTATGACACCGTTGACCTTTGCCTTTCTACGTCGAGCCACCGCGCTGACCCTGGGCCTCGCGCTGGCCGGCCTCGCGGCGGCGCAGAACGCGCCCATCGTGGCCGCGCCCTACTACTCGGCCGAGCAGGCCCTGCAGGGCCTGTACACGCACCACCTGCCGCCGCTGGCGCGCGACTTCCAGGCCCAGGCCGATCGACTGGTCGAGACCACGGCACAACATTGCAAAGGCCAGGCCACGCTGCCGGCCGTGCGCGCGCAATGGCAGAACACGCTGGTGAGCTGGGAGACCCTGTCCACGCCGGCCGTGGGGCCGCTGGTCACGCGGCGCTCGCAACGCCAGATCGACTTCTGGCCCACGCGCCCGGACCTGCTGCGCCGCTCGATGGAGAAGGCGCCCGACACGCTGGCCGACATGGAGCGCGTGGGCACGCCGGCCAAAGGCTTCCCCGCCTTCGAGCTGCTGCTCAACCAATGGGCCAGCAGCCGCCAGCCCACGCCGGCCCCGGCCTGCCGCTACGCCGAGCTGGTGGCGCAGGGCATTGCCGCCGAAGCGCGCGCCCTGAACGACGAGCTCGGCCAATGGGCCACGAAGGAATGGGAAGACGAGCCCGAGGTCACCACCGCCTCGCTCGCCGAATGGGTCAACCAGTGGCTCGCCGGCCTGGAGCGGCTGCGCTGGGCCCACATCGAAAAACCCATCACCACGCACCAGACCACGGGCAACGCGGCCAAGGGCGCACCGGTGCCCTACGCCCGGCTCGACCGCGAGAGCAACCTGCGTGACTGGCGCGCGCAATGGCAGAGCCTGCGCCAGCAAGGCCGCCTGCCCCCCGGTGCGCAGCCACCCGCCGCCGGCCAGGCCCTGGTGCCGATGGAGGCCCTGCTCATGGGCCGCGGCCAGCTCGCGCTGGCACAGAAATGGGGCCAGGCGCTGGACCAGGTCACAGCGGGCATGGACAAGCTCACGCCGCGCTCCGGCGAACGCGAGCTGCTCGCGCTCACGAAGTCGATGAAAGCCGTGACCGTGCTGTTCCAGAACGAGGTCGCGGCCGCGCTCGACGTGCCGCTCGGGTTCTCAGATGCCGATGGAGACTGACACCGCCCTGCTGCTGTCGCGCCGCCAGTGGCTGGTCGCGGCTGCGGCCATGGGCCTCGCACCGGCCTGGGCCGCGCGCGCCACCGGCACGCGCCTGATCTCGGCCTGGCAGACGCCGAGCGAACACCGCATCGGCGTGATCGCGGTGGACGGCGCGCGCTGGTCGGTGCAGCGCTCGCTCGCCGTGCCCACGCGCGCACACGGCCTGCTGCTCGAAGCCGGCGGCAGCGTGCTCGCCACCGCGCGCCGCCCGGGCGACTGGCTGCTGCGCTGGCACCCCGTGAGCGGGCAGACCCAATGGCACTGGATCGAGGACGACCGCCGCTTCAACGGCCACGCCGTCGCCAGCCCCGACGGCCGCACGCTCTGGACCACCGAGACCGACCTCGACAACGCGCAGGGCCGGCTGGCCACGCGCGACGCGAAGACGCTGGAGAAATCCGCCGAATGGGCCACCCAGGGCATGGACCCGCACGAACTCATCATGCTGCCGCAGCGCGTGGGCGAGATCCCGGCGGGCAGCCTGCTGGTGGCCAACGGCGGCATTCCCACGCTGCCCGAGACCGGGCGCAGCAAGCGCCAGCTCGACCGCATGGACGCCTCGCTGGTGGCGCTGGACCCGCGCGACGGCGCGGTGCTGGGCCAGTGGCGCCTGGACGACCCCTACCTGAGCATCCGCCACCTGGCCTGGGACCCGGTGTCGCGCACGGTCGGCATCGCGCTGCAGGCCGAGCACCCCGATGCGCAGGCCAAGCGGCGCGCGCCAGTGTTCGCCGTCTGGAACGGCCAGCGCCTGCAAACCTCGCTGGCACAGCCTGCGGTGCAAGGTTATGGCGGCGACATCTGCGCCCTGCCCGAGGGCGGCTTCGTGGTGAGTTGCCCGCGCGCGGACGCACTGGCCCTGTTCGGTGCCGACGCGCGCTGGTCGCAGAACCTCGCGCACCGCGAGGCCTACGCGCTCGCGGCCGACCAGGGCCACTGGTGGGCCAGCGGCGCCGAAGGCGTGTGGTGCGCGCCCGAAGGCACCGCTGCCAACTCCAGCGAGCGCCTGCAGATCGACAACCACTGGGCGGTCATGTAGCCCCCCCGCGCCGGGCGACTTCGCCCGTCACCCCCCAGGGGGCAACACCAGCGGCCCGGCAAAGCCGGTTCCGCGGTGTTCTGGATCAGGCGTTGCTTTCGATCTGCATGCACGCCTGGCCGGTGCGGCGGCACTGGCCGTCGGCTTCCAGCCAGGGGTGGGCATGGCCCACGCAGCCGGTCTGGCAGATCACGCTGCTGGCCTCCCGCATCGCACCGGCCTCGGCGCGCTCGGCCAGCAGGCGGGCACGGCGCACCAACGGCTTCATGACACCGGCCACGCCCAGGCCCCAGAGCAGGCTGGTGCGCGAGACGATGAGTTGCGCGCGCAGGTGCAGCACCTCGTCCTCCAGCGCCGACACCTGCAAGGCATAGGCGCGCAGCTGCTCGCCCACGCGGCGCTGCAGGCCGGCCACCTGGCGGGTGAGCGCGCCGTGTTCGATGGCAAGCTCGCGCGCGGCAGCGCTGTCGTGGCGCGCGAGCAAGTTCGATGGCGGGTTCTGGGTCATGGACGCTCCTTCCCTGTCGTTGGCGGCACGCCGGCCGCGATGAGCAACTGGGGCACGCCGTCGGCGGCGCGCACGGTGCTGGCCTGCACCTGCCACACCCGCTGCACCAGCGCGGGCCGCAGCACGCGCGCCGGCGGGCCGCTGGCCTGCAGCACCCCGCCGTCGAGCACCCAGGCGCGGTCGGCGTAGCGCAGGGCGAGGTTGGGGTCGTGCAGCACGGCGAGCACGCCCACGCCCTGCTCGCGCGCCCAGCGCTGCACGGTGCCCAGGGTTTCGTGCTGGTGGCGCAGATCGAGCGAGGCCGTGGGTTCGTCGAGCAGCAACCAGCGCGGCGCGCCGTCGGCGAGCGGCTCCCAGATCTGGGCCATCACCCGCGCCAGTTGCGCACGCGCGCGCTCACCACCGCTCAGGCTGCTCACGCTGCGATCGGCCATGTCGGCCACGCCGGTGGCCTGCATGGCGGCGCGCACGATCGCGGCCTCGTGGGGTGAGGGTTGCAGGTGGTGCGGGTAGCGCCCGAGCTCCACCACGTCCTGCACACGGAAGTCGAAGGCCACCGCCGTCTCCTGCGGCAGCACCGCGCGGTGGCGCGCGAGCTGGTGCACGGTCGCAGGTGTGACCGCCAGCCCGTTGAGCGTGACGCGGCCGGTGTCGGGCGCGCGCAGGCCCGAGAGCACCGAGAGCAGGGTGGACTTGCCCGCGCCGTTGGGGCCGAGGATGGCGCCGACCTCGCCGGGCGCGAGCCGCAGTTGCACGCCCTGCAGCAGGGTGCTGGCACCAGCGCGCACGCCCACGTCCAGCGCGCACAGGCCCTGCCCGTCGTCCAGGGCGGGGGCGTCGGTCACGGGGTCATCGTCATCGTCGTCCAGCCACAGCGGGCGTTCGCCGGCCGGCAGTTCGCCGCAGGCGCAGCGCCAGTCGGCGTCGAGCAGGCGCGCGTTCACAGGCGCCTCCCGTGCGCGCTGCGCAGCAGGAGCAGGAAGAAGGGCACCCCCACCACGGCGGTGAGCACGCCCAGCGGCAGTTCGGCCGGTTGCATGACGGTGCGCGCCACCGCGTCGGCCAGCAGCACCAGCACCGCGCCCAGCAGGGCCGAGCCGGGCAGCACCCAGCGGTGGTCGGGCCCGGCCACCAGGCGCACCATGTGCGGCGCGACCAGGCCGATGAATCCGATGATGCCGGTGGTGGCGGTGACCGCGCCCACGGCCAGCGCCGTGACCACGATGGCGATCTGCTTCACGCGCTCGATCGACACGCCCAGCAGCACCGCCTGCGCCTCGCCCAGCGCGAGCGCGTTGAGCGGGCGCGCCAGCCGCAGCCCGATGGCACCGGCCACCAGGGTGATGCCGCCCACCAGCGCGACCGCGCTCCAGCGCGCACCGCCCAGGCTGCCAAGCAACCAGAACTGCAGGTTGCGCAGCTGTTCGTCGGTGGCGAGGAAGTTGAGCAGGCCCAGGCCGGCCCCGGCCAGCGCGTTGACCGCGATGCCGGCCAGCAGCATCAGCCCCACGCGGGTGCCGCCCTCGCCGCGCGAGAGCAGGTAGATCAGCACCGTGACCGCGAGACCGCCGCCGAAGGCCATGAGCACCAGCGTCCAGCTGCCCAGCGAGCGCGGCAGCTCGGGAAACCAGAGGTTGCCCATGACGATGGTGACGCCCGCCGCGAGCGCCGCGCCGCTGCTCACGCCGATCAGGCCCGGGTCGGCCAGCGGGTTGCGGAACAGGCCCTGCATGAGCGCGCCGGCCAGGCCCAGGCCGGCCCCGGCGGCCAGGCCCAGCACCAGGCGCGGCAGGCGGATGTTGAAGAACACCAGCTCGGCGCCGCTGCCGCCGGGCGCGGCGGTGGTCACCGCGCCCAGCAGCACACCCGGCAACTCGCTCAGCGGCAGGCTGTAGGCGCCCTGACCCGCCGCCCACAGCAGCGTGAGCAGCAGCAGCGCGCCCAAGCCAAGCAGCAGGCTCGGCCCGGAGAGGCGGCGCGGCGTCCAGCGCAGGGCCGCCATCGCCGGCGCAGCCGCGTTCACGAGCGGTCCTCCATGCGCTGCTCGCCGGGCTGGCGCTGCGCCGACACGTCGGGCCACCAGGCCACGCGGTCGATCAGGTGCAGCACGTTGCCGTCGATGTCGCTGAGGGTGAGTTCCCAGGCGCCCCAGGGCTGCCAGCGCGGCGACTCGCCCTCGAAGCGGTGGGCGTGCAGCGGCTTGCACCCGCCCAGGCCGGTGCGGCAGGGCCGCAGCACGGCCGCGCGCAGGCTGGCGTGCAGGACGTGGATGCGCGGCACTTCCACGCGGTGGTGACCGGGCGCGAAGCCCCGGTCGCCCGGCGTGGGCCGTTCCCAGCGGCCGGGTGTGGCGGCGCAGGCCCAGAGCTGCACCTGCAGCGGGCCGTGGGTCACCAGCGCACAGACGCCGGGGATGTGCTGGCGGCACTCGAAGCCCAGCACCTCGGTGTAATCGGCCACCGCGCGATGCAGGTCGGGCGTGCGCACGTTGGCGAGGTCGTGGCGCACAGCGTTCATGGTGAAACCTCCGTGCTGCGCACTGCGGTGCGAGCTGGCTTGGGGCGGCCCGGCGCGGCGCTCATGTTCTCACCACCTGGTCGTGCAAGCGCGCCACCACCTCGGGCAGGCGCGGGCCGAAGCCGAGCAGCTCCAGCGCATCCAGGTGCACCAGGGTCTTGGTGGACGCGCGGCGCTGGAAGGCTGGCGTGAGCGCGAGTTCGGGGCGCTGCCAGAACTTCGCTTCGCCGCCGATGGCTTCGATGCCCTGGGTGGTGGTCAGGATCAGGTCGGGCGCGGCCTGCGCCATGGCCTCGGCCGTCATCGGCCGGTAGCCCTGGAAACCGCCCAGCGCGTTGCGCGCACCGATGAAACGGATCAGCGCATCGGCCGCCGTCTTCTCGCCCGAAACCTGCGGGCTGCCGCTGTGTGAGAGCACGAACAGGATCCGCGGACCCGGGCCCTTGGCGCCCTGCACGCGCGCGCTCACGGCTTGCCAGTGCGCATCGAGCCGGGCCTGCAGCTCGCGCGCAGCGGCCTCGCGGCTCGAGGCGCGGCCCACCGCGGCGATCTTGCGGCGCACCTCGTCCCAGCTGTGGTCGGACGCCACCAGCTCCACGCGCACACCGGCGCTGCGCAGCTGATCGATCACCACCGGCGGGCCGGCGTCGGTGCCGGCGATCAGCGCGTCGGGCCGCAGCGCGAGCAGGCCTTCGGCCGAGAGCTGGCGCATGTAGCCCACCTTGGGCGTGGCCTGCGCTGCCGCCGGGAACAGACTGGTGGTGTCGGTGCCCACCAGTTGGTCCTGCGCGCCGAGCGCGTAGACCACCTCGGTGATGCCGCCGCCCACGGTGATGAGACGCGGTGCATTGGGGGCCGCCATCAGGCCCAAGGGCGACCCCGCTGCCGCCATGGCCGAAAGGGCCTGCAGCGCGCGCCTGCGCGAGAGGGAGGAGGAATTGAACATCGTGGGTTCCCTGGAAACTGGAGAAAAGGCGTTCAGGGCAGACGGCCCACCGGCTCGAAGCCGGGCGTGTTCTGCCCGATGTGCCAGCACACGCCCGAGGGGTCGATCACCACGAACTCGGTGATGCCCCAGGGCTGCGCCGTCACCGGCGTGATGCGCGCGCCGTAGCGGCCCGCGAGGTCCTGCGTGTCGACATGCGCGCGCCAGGCCGCCACGTCGGTCACCAGCAGGTGCATGACGAGGTTCTCGGCCAGCGCCTGTTCGTAGAAGTCCTGCAGCAGGAAGGGGCAGTCGCCCACGCAGAAGTACGCCACACCGCCGCCTTCGGAGCGCTGGGTGAAGCCCAGGTCGGCGTAGAAGCGCTTGGACAGCGCGAAGTCCTTCGCCGGCACGAAGGCCTTGATCTCGACGGCATGCAAGGCTGCGGCGCTCATGCCGTCACCGCAGCAGCCTGCAGGTGCGCGACGATGTGGCGCCAGGCCTGCAGCTCGCTCTGACCGGGCTTGCGCGCACCGAAGAACATGACCATGAGCTCACCGCGCGCGTCGAAGGCCTCCACCGAGGTGACGACGCCGTCGCTGGTGGGCTTCTCGACCACCCACACGTCCTGGATCAGGTCTTCGCGCAGGTGCAGGTTGAAGCCGGGGTCGAGCACGTTGAGCCAGGCCTTGCCCTGGATCTCCATCGGCTCCACGCGCTGCACCGGGCCGGTGTGGATCTGGATGCAGCCCGGGCTGCCGACGAAGACCATGATGGGCGTGCCGTCGAAAGCCGCTTCCACCAGCAGCTCGCGCACCGCCGCCTTTTCCACGCGGTGGGTGTAGCGACCCTCGACCAGGCGAAAGCCCTGCTGGCGCTCCAGGCCGAACTGCTTGAGCAGCGGGAAGAACTGGTGCGTGTCGGTCATCGCACCCCAGGCGGTGCCGAACGCGTTGGCGTCCACCAGGGGCTGGGGCGAGGCCGCGCCGGCCGTGTCGCGCGCCACGAATTCGATGTCGCGCTGATCGTCGCTGTGCGCGGCGATCACGCGCTGCCACGCGGCCAGGTCGGTCTGCTCGCGCACGTAGATCTTGTGCACGGCCACGCCGTGACGGTCGAAGAACTGCAGGCTGGGCGTTTCCATGCCGGGCTGCGACTTGAGTGCCTCGGCCACCGCGAAGCCCGCGTGCCACTGGTTGAAGAACAGGCGCAGGTCGATCTGCTCGCCCAGCGCCAGACCCACGGGTCCGCTGGCCGAGACCTTCTGGTACACGCCGGTCTTCTCGTGCACCACGCTTTCGTTGCGCGTGAGCGCCATCAGCGGGCCACAGGCCTCGAGCGACTGCAGCAGGCCCAGCCAGTCGGGCTTGAGCGCGATGGCCTGCAGCGGCGCGTCGTGCGCGCCCCGGTGGGCGGCGACGGCGGCGCCTTCGCTCAGGCCCAGCGATTCGGCGGCCTCCTTGGCCCGCAGGCCGCTGGCGCGCATGCCCTGGAAGGCGGTTCGGATGTCGTGGGCATTCATGGTGTTCTCCTGAAGGTGGGGTGAGGGCCCGCGTGCGTCACTGCACGCGGGCGGGAGCGGGGTGCCACAGAGGCGTGGGCATGGCCTCGGTGGCCAGGGCGTCGGCCGCGTTTTCCAGCTCCAGCTGCCAGCGCGTGCGCAGGTTGGCCAGCATGGTCTGCATGGGGACCGAGAGCTGCGGGTGCGCCGATAGGACCAGCAGGTTGGACACCAGCTTGCGCGCCATCAGCGGGCGGTGCGGGCATTCGCGCGCACTCTGCGCATAACCCGTCATGAGCGCCAGGGTGCCCGCGAGCAAGGCCTCCACACCGGGCAGGGTGTATTCCTCGTCGGCGGTGTCGGTGTGGTGGTCGGCTGCGGGCATGAGGGCTCCTAGAAGTCGGTGACGAGCGCCACCGACAGGCTGCGGCCTGGTGCGGTGTAGGCGTCGAGAACAGGCGAGTTCGCGGCCACGCCGACAACGTTGGTCCACTCCCAGTACTTGCGGTCGGTCAGGTTGTGGATCGCGGCGCTGAGCTTCGTGGCCTTGCTGACCTGCCAGCTCGCGCGCAGGTCCAGCGTGGTGTACGAGGGCGGTGCGAACTGGTTGGCGAGGTTGGCGTAGTTGATGTCGCTGGTGGACTTCTTCATCGTGTGCGCCACCACGGCGCCCAGCTTCCAGTCGCCCACGCGCTGGTCCACGCCCAGCATCAGACGCGCTGGGTTGACCGTGTTCAGCGGCGCACCCAGACGGGTGTCCTTGCCCTTGGTCTGGCCGTAGGCCAGGCGCAGATCGGTGGCCGGGCCGAGCGCGAACTTGCCCTTGAGCTCGAAGCCGCTCAGGCGCACCTGGCCCCGGTTGACGGCCTGGTAGGTCAGCGGGTTGAGCGGGTTGCCCGCCACGCCGCCGACGACGACCAGTTCCTCGATGAAGTCCTTGTAGCGACCGGTGAAGGCGGCGACTTCCCACTGCACCGGGCCCACCTTGTCGCGCACGCCCAGTTCCAGCGTGCGGCTGCTCTCGGGCTTGAGGTTGGGGTTGGGAATCGTGCGGTAGCTGGCCAGCGTGTTCTGGAAGTAGTTGTTGAGCTGCAGCGCGCTCGGCGCCTTGAAGCCGGCCGCGAGGTTGGCGAACAGGTTCAGCTCCGCGCCCGCACGGAAGATCGCACCGAGCTTGGGCGAGAGCGCCGAGTCCGACAGGCTGGCGGGCTGCAGCGGGTAGAGCGGGCTGCCCTTGGCCTTGAGGTCGAAGCGGTCGTAGCGCAGCGCCGGGATGATGCTCCAGCGCTCGCTGGCGAACTCGCTCTGCACGAACAGCGCGGTGTTGGTCTCGCTCGTCGGCGGGAAGCGCTTGAGCGGATAGCTCTCGTAGGACGGCGCACCCACGCCGGTGACGATGTTGTCCATCTTCGCGACCGACACGTCCACGCCGTAGACCAGCTTCTGGCCCCAGTCGGCACCGAGCGAGCGGGCCTTCTCGGCCTGCAGCACACCTTGCCAGAGCTTCTCGGTATAGGTGACGTCGCGCACGCGGTACGTGGGCGCAGCGCTGCGCCGCTCGGTCGAGACCTCCTGAGACTCGGCCTGCTGATAGCCCACGGTGGCGCGCAGTTCGTCGGCCCAGGCCGAGTCGACCTTGAAGCGGCCGTCCCAGCTCAGGCGCGTGCGCTCCATGTCGGTGGTGCCGTCCACGTCCTGCGTGGTCACGCCCATGCTGGTGGCGCGGGCCGTATAGGCCTCGACCTCGCCCGACTTGTCCACGTGTTCCAGCGTGAGGGTGTGGCGCTGGCCGCCCCCCGGCGTCAGCACCACCTTGCCGAGCAGCGAGACGTTCTTGTCTTTTTGCGGGTTGGGTGCGGTGCGCGTGCTGTTGAGCGATTCGTTCGTGCCCTGGTTGTCCAGCTCGCCGCTGCGGCCCACCTGCACGCTGCCCAGCCACTGCAGCGTGTCGTTCGGCGCACCGACCAGCGTGACGCCGACGCCGCGGCTGTGATCTTCGCTGTCGGCCTTGAGGCCCACGCGCCCGCCGAAGGTCTGGCCCGGCTTGAGAAGGTCCTTGGGCTCGGTGGTGAACATCGCCACCATGCCGGCCAGACCGTCGGAACCATACAGCGCGGAGTTCGCCCCCCGCACGATTTCCACGCGCGAGATTAGGCCGAGGTCGTAGTAGTCACGGCCGAACGAGGCCGAGCCGAACACGCCGCTAGAGAGCTCCCGCGGCACGCGAATGCCGTCAACCGTGAGCAGCACGCGGTTGCCTTCGAGCCCGCGCAGGTTGAAGCCGGCGTTGCCGTCGCGCCCGGTCGAACCGGTGACGCCGCCGAAGCGCTGCGGCGCGCGCCGCACGCTCATGTTGGGCACCTCGCGCACGAGGTCGCGGATGTCCTGCACGCGCGCCGGGTCGAGGTCCTCGCCCGTGATCACGTCGATGCTGGCGGGCACGTCCTCGATCGCGCGTTCGCTGCGCGATCCGCTCACCACCACCTCGCGCAAGGTGGACGCCTGCGCCAGTTGCACGGCATCCGGCGCCGTCTGGGCCAGGGCCGGTCCGGCGAGCAGCGCCAGGCAGGCCAGGCACAAGGGGCTGAGGCGGAGAGAGGAAAGGGAAGTGGGGACGAAAAAGCGCGAGGAGGTCAAGACGGCACCTGAATCCAGAGGGTGGAGGACAAGGCTGGCGTCACGACCTCAGGCGGGCTGCCGGGTGCGGGCTGGCTGGAGAGGATTGATTATATGAGAACGATTCTCATTTGCAAGGCGTAGCGATTCTCAGCACTGAATTGATAGCGCGCCCCGCGCACAATGCGCGCCTGTCAACCAAAAACCAAAGGAGTGGTCCCATGAAAGGCGACGCCAAAGTCATCACCCATCTGCAGGCGCAGCTCAAGAACGAGCTCACCGCGATCAACCAGTATTTCGTCCACTACCGCATGCTCAAGCACTGGGGCCTGGACAAGCTGGCCGCCAAGGAATACGAAGAGTCGATCGGCGAGATGAAGCACGCCGACAAGCTCATGGACCGCATCTTCACGCTCGACGGCCTGCCCAACCTGCAGGACCTGGGCAAGCTGCACATCGGCGAAGACGTGCCCGAGATCCTCAAGAGCGACCTGGGCCTGGAAACCGGCGCCCAGAAAACCATCAAGGACGGCATTGCCCACTGCGAATCGGTGCGCGACTACGTCTCGCGCGACCTGCTGCAGACGATCCTGGACGACACGGAAGAACACATCGACTTCCTGGAAACCCAGATCGACCTGCTCGGCAAGGTGGGCATCCAGAACTACCTGCAGAGCCAGATGGGCTCGGCGAGCTGATCGCGCGCCCCCCGGACCGTCCCCTTCTTGCCACAGAGCCCCGCCGTTGCGCGGGGCTTTTTTTGGTCTTTTGAATACGATCAATTATCATTTGCGCACACGTTCACTTTTGAACCCTCCTTTTCCCGCCCTCCTCAGCCTCATGATCGTTTGCGTTTGCCACCGAGTCAGTGACCAGACCATCGCACGTTGTGCGCGGTCGGGCATGGCATTCGACGACATCCAGCTCGAGCTGGGCGTGGCCACCCAGTGCGGCCAGTGCGAGTCCTGCGCGCGCACCCTGTGGTCGGAATGCACGCCCCACCAGTCGGTGGTGCACCTGCAGCTGCACCCCGCGACCTTGCCCGCCCAAGCCGCTGCGGCCTGAGCGGCGCAGGGCTTTCCCCCTCCTGACTTTCCCTGCCCGGCGCGCGCCGGGTGAAATCGCTGCC
The DNA here is from genome assembly GCF_059424305.1 of Hydrogenophaga sp. GW456-12-10-14-TSB4. Classification (NCBI taxonomy): domain Bacteria; kingdom Pseudomonadati; phylum Pseudomonadota; class Betaproteobacteria; order Burkholderiales; family Comamonadaceae; genus Hydrogenophaga; species Hydrogenophaga sp. GW456-12-10-14-TSB4. The sequence continues at coordinate 16,625 of NZ_JBWKZH010000076.1, forward strand.
GCATACTGCGGCTGTTGGCGTTGCGATGCCATTCCGTCCTGAAAAGTCAAAGGCACCCGGACGCTTTACGCGGTTCCACGCACTAGGGTTTTCCCGCCTGCCGCTTTAGAATGCGCAATTCCTTTCCGCATCGCAAGATAACGACCCGCTGGAGACACGAGCATGAGCATGGAAAACAGCCCTGAGAACAAGCGCGCCGAGCTGCGCCGAGCCGCCCTCGAATACCACGAGTTTCCGACCCCGGGCAAGGTCTCGATCGCCGCCACCAAGCAGCTCACCAACCAGCGCGATCTCGCCCTAGCCTACTCGCCCGGCGTGGCAGCCCCCTGCGAAGAGATCGTGGCCGACCCGGTCAACGCCTACAAGTACACCAGCCGGGGCAACCTCGTCGCGGTGATCACCAACGGCACCGCCGTGCTCGGCCTGGGCGACATCGGCCCGCTGGCAGCCAAGCCGGTGATGGAGGGCAAGGGCGTGCTCTTCAAGAAGTTCGCCGGCGTCGACGTGTTCGACATCGAGATCAACGAGAAAGACCCGGCCAAGCTGGTCGAGGTGATCGCTGCGCTGGAACCGACCTTCGGCGCCATCAACCTCGAGGACATCAAGGCCCCGGACTGCTTCTACGTCGAGCGCGAGCTGCGCAAGCGCCTGAAGATTCCCGTGTTCCACGACGACCAGCACGGCACCGCGATCACGGTGGCGGCGGCCATGCTCAACGGCCTGAAGGTCGCGGGCAAGGACATCGGCCAGGTCAAGCTGGTCACCTCGGGCGCAGGTGCAGCGGCGCTGGCCTGCCTGAACCTGCTGCTCAAGGTCGGGCTCAAGCGCGAGAACGTGTTCGTGACCGACCTGGCCGGCGTCGTCTACGAGGGCCGCGAGGAACTCATGGACGACGACAAGCGCCAGTACATGCAGAAGACCGACAAGCGCAAGCTCGCCGAAGTGATCGTCGGCGCCGACGTGTTCCTCGGCCTCTCGGCCGGCGGCGTGCTCAAGCCCGAGATGGTGGCGTCGATGGCGGCCAGGCCGGTGATCTTCGCGCTGGCCAACCCGAACCCCGAGATCGCGCCCGAGGATGCGCACGCGGTGCGCAACGACATCATCATGGCCACGGGCCGCACCGACTACCCGAACCAGGTCAACAACGTCCTGTGCTTCCCGTACATCTTCCGCGGCGCGCTCGACGCCGGCGCCTCCACCATCACCGATGAGATGGAAATCGCCGCGGTGCACGCCATCGCCGAGCTGGCGCAAGCCGAGCAGAGCGAGGTGGTCGCGGCGGCGTACGCCGGCGAGAAGCTGGCCTTCGGCCCCGAGTACCTCATTCCCAAACCGTTCGACCCGCGCCTGATGATGAAGATCGCGCCGGCCGTGGCCCAGGCCGCGGTCGACAGCGGCGTGGCCCAGCGCCCGGTGCCTGACATGGCGGCCTACCGCGAGAAGCTGCAGAGCTTCGTGTTCGCCTCGGGCACCATCATGAAGCCGATCTTCTCGGCGGCGAAGGCCGCCGCCCGCAAGCGCGTGGCCTACGCCGAAGGCGAAGAAGAGCGCGTGCTGCGCGCCTGCCAGATCGTGGTGGACGAAGGCCTGGCCCGGCCCACCCTGATCGGCCGCCCGACCATCATCGCCCAGCGCATCGAGAAGTTCGGCCTGCGCCTGCGCGAGGAGCTCGACTACGACGTCGTCAACGTCGAACAGGACGACCGCTACCGCGACTTCTGGCAGACCTACCACCGCATGACCGAGCGCAAGGGCGTGACCCAGCAGCTCGCCAAGATCGAGATGCGCCGCCGCCTCACGCTGATCGGCGCCATGCTGCTGCACAAGGGCGAGGTCGACGGCCTGATCTGCGGCACCTGGGGCTCGACCCAGCACCACCTCAAGTACATCGACCAGGTGATCGGCAAGCGCGAAGGCGGCAGCCCCAGCACCGCCCAGGACGTGCGCATCTACGCCTGCATGAACGGCCTGATGCTGCCGGGCCGCCAGGTCTTCCTGGTCGACACCCATGTCAACTACGACCCCACGCCGGAAGAGCTCTGCGAGATCACCGTGATGGCGGCGGAAGAAATGCTGCGCTTCGGCCTGCAACCCAAGGCCGCCCTGCTGTCGCACTCCAACTTCGGTTCCAGCGACGAACCCAGCGCCATCAAGATGCGCCGCACGCTGGCGCTGCTGCGCGAGCAGGCACCCTGGCTGGAAGCCGACGGCGAAATGCACGGCGATGTGGCACTGGACGCCAACGCGCGCCACGGCATCATGCCCAACTCCACCCTGAAGGGCGCGGCCAACCTCCTGGTGCTGCCCAACATCGACGCCGCCAACATCGCCTACAACCTGCTGAAGACGGCGGCGGGCGGCAACATCGCCGTCGGACCGGTGCTGCTGGGCGCCGACAAGCCGGTGCACATCCTCACGCCCAGTGCCACCGTGCGTCGAATCGTCAACATGACGGCTCTCACCGTGGCGGATGCCAACGTCGCACGTTGACGCTTCCCCAACAAGCAAGCGCTAACTTTTACACACATTCTCTGCGCGGAGATTTGCTGAATATTTCAGCAGGCGCTTGCTTTTTCCCCCCGGCTCAGGCACACTAGCGCGCTTGGATTTCAGGGTTAACCCGCCCTCCAGCGCGAGAAAAAATAATGCTTTGGCATTGCTTTCGGTAGGTGCTGGCGGCGGGTTGATGTCTTCAGGAGCTGGGAATTTCATGGGTCTGAAACAGATCCGGGCTCGTTTTGGGAAGGCCAGGGGAGCAGCCCTCGCCGCCGTTCTGGCGGCGGTATTGGGCACCATCGCGGTGCAGGCCCGCGCCCCGAATGCGCCGTTCACCGATCCGGGCACCGCATCGGTGGCGGTCGCGGGACTGCCGCCCCAAGGCCAGGACGTGATGAACCAGATCCGGCAAGGCGGACCTTTCCGATACGACAAGGACGGCTCGGTGTTCGGCAATCGCGAGCGCCTGCTGCCCGGCGAGAAGCGCGGGTACTACCGGGAATACACGGTGCCCACGCCGGGTCTGAACCACCGGGGAGCCCGGCGGATCGTGTGTGGCGGGTTGAAGCCCCGAGCCCCTGAAGCGTGTTATTACACCGAAGACCACTACAGCAGCTTTCGGCTGATCGTGCAGTGAACCTCCGGTGGTGTGAACGGATTTTTAACTTTGACCTTAGAAAGAGACGCGGAGATGGACACGCCACTTCGTAACGTACGCCCCAACATCGTTCAGTCGATTCGCGCCCACGGCGTGAAAGACCTGCAGGCTGCGGCCGAGCACCTGGGGCATCACTTCCTGTACGCCAACCTGGCCAAGGCGCAGAGCAAGCAGGACGTGCTGGAGTTGATCGCGGCCCAATACACCCTGCCCTCGCACTTCGGCAAGAACTTCGACGCGCTCTACGACTGCATGACCGACATGGTCCACAAGTCGGGCCCGCAGACCGGCTTCATCGTGGTGCTGGAGCACATTCCGGCGCACGCCAAGTTCGACAAGGAAGCGCGCGAGCAGCTGCTCGACATCTTCCGCGACGCCGCCGATTACTGGTCGGACCGCAAGATCCCGTTCCGCTGCTTCTACTCTTTCTCCGTGGCGCGCGCGCCCAAGGGCGAAGAGCCGATCGAAGTGCAGACCGACGAGCCCATGCCCACCGACAAGATCCTGGACGTGAGCCCGATGGCGCTGCGCATGAGCAGCCCGTTCAACGCGGGTTACTGGCTGGCCGCCGCCTGATCGCGCGCCACCCCACCAAAAAGCCGCTGCCCTGCAGCGGCTTTTTTCATGCCTGCGTGGCTTGCGCCAGCGCGACGTACTCGCTCACCGGCACTTCCTCGGCCCGCCGCTGCAGGTCGAACTCGCCCGAAAAACCCTGCTCGTCAAGCCAGCGGCCCAGGGTGTTGCGCAGGATCTTGCGGCGCTGGCTGAAGGCCACCTGCACTATTGCGCCGTAGCGCACCACGTCCAGCGCGGGAGGCACGGCCAGTGGCACCATGCGCACGATGGCGCTGTCCACCCGGGGCGGCGGGTCGAAGCTCTCCGGCGGCACGAACAGCACGTTGTCCATCGCGTAGCGCCACTGCAGCATCACCGACAGGCGACCGTAGTCCGCCGTGGCCGGCTGGGCGACCATGCGATCGATCACCTCTTTCTGCAGCATGAAGTGCTGGTCCTTCACCACGTCGACATGGTCGAGCAGGTGGAACAGGATCGGCGTGGAGATGTTGTAGGGCAGGTTGCCCACCACCCGCAGATGCCCGTTGTCCAGTCGCCCGGCCAGCGCCGAGAAGTCCACCTTGAGCACGTCCGACTCGATCACGTCCAGCTGACCATGCTCGCGCAGGCGCACGGCCAGGTCGCGGTCGAGCTCGATCACCGTCAGGCGGCCCAGCCGCTCCACCAGGGGCTGCGTGAGCGCTGCCAGGCCCGGACCGATCTCGACCATGGCGTCGCCCGGCGCGGGCGCGATGGCAGCCACGATGGCGTCGATGATGGCGCTGTCGGTCAGGAAGTGCTGGCCGAAGCGCTTGCGGGCGATGTGTTTCATGCGATGACCGGCGTCGCGCCGCGTGGCAGGGGCCTCACGGCTGGGGCGGATCGCGGTACTCGACGTAGGCCCGGCCGCGCGTGTCCTGGGACCAGACCCGCAGGGCGTCCTCGATCTTTTTCTCGCGCGCCAGCCCGCGCACGATGTCGCGCTGCTCGCGCTGCGTGAGCGTGGCCTGGCGGCGCTCGTCGACCCGGATCAGGTGCACACCAAAGCGCGAGACCAGCGGTGCCGACATCTCGCCCGGGCGCAGGGCGTTCATGGCCTGCTCGAACTCCGGTACGAACATGCCCGGTCCGGCCCAACCGAGGTCACCGCCCTGATCGGCCGAGCCGTCCTGGCTGTGCTCGCGCGCGAGCGCTTCAAAGCTGGCCTGGCCGCCAGCAATCTTCTGGCGGAAGTCGGCGAGGCGCGCGACCGCGTCCGACTGGCTGAGCTGCGGCCCCGGGCGCAACAGGATGTGGCGCGCGCGGGTCTGCGTGACGACCGTGTCGGGCATACCGGCCTGCTTCTTCTCGATCACCTTGAGCACGTGAAAGCCGGCCGGGCTGCGCAACGGGCCGGCCACGCCGCCCGTGTTGAGCGCGCGCGTGGCGTCCACAAACAGGGTCGGCAGGCGGCTGGCCGGGCGCATGCCGAACACACCGCCGTTGGTGCGCTCGGGGGCGTCGGAGAACTCGCGCGCCAGCAGGGCGAAATCGGCGCCGGCGCGCGCCCGCTCCGCCACCCCTTGCGCGCGGGCCTGCAGTTCCTGGAGCCGCTCGGGCGAAGCCCCCTCGGGGACCGCGACCAGCACGTGGGCCAGGTTGAGCTCCAGGTTCGCGAGCTCGTTGCTGCCCCGCTGCTCGCGGAGGAAGTCGTCGATGTCCGCATCGGTCACGCGCACGCGCGAATCGACCTGGCGTTCCTGCACGCGCTGCAGCAGGATCTGGTTGCGCAGGTCGTTGCGGAAGCGGTTGAGGTCCATGCCCTCGGCCGCCAGACGGCGCCGCAAGGCTTCGGGGCTGAGCTGGTTCTGCGCCGCAATGGCCTGTTCGGCCTGCGTGATCGCGGCCTCGTCCACCGTGATCCCGAGCTCGGTCGCCTGTTGCATCTGGGCCCGCTCGTTGATGAGCTGCTCCAGCACCTCGCGCGCGAGCACATCGCGCGCCGGCATGGCCTTGCCTTCCTGGGCGATCTGCTGCTCGACGCGCAACAGGCGCTGGCGCACCTCGTTGTTGGTGACCGGTTCGGAGTTGACCAGGGCGACGATGAAGTCGGCCGTGCTCTGCACGGTCGAGGCGGCGGGCGCGGTGCTGCGCGGCAGGTTGAGCTGGCCCGTGGACCGCAGGCCCTGCGCCTGGGCCGCACACGCCCACACCAGGGGCACGCACAACAACCAGGTGGACAGGCGTGAGGAAGCGATGTGGCGATCAGTCATATTGTTGGAACCGGCTGGGCGGGTTGATGTCTTCGCGCAGGTATTGGTAGCGCGGCACGTTGTCCTTGAGCGTCTTCAACGGATTCGAGCCGAGGCGAGAGAAGCCGGAGAACTCCAGCTGGAACAGGATACGCTGGTTGGCGGATGAGCTGCTGCGCTGCAGCCGCTCCAGCACGACGCGTCCGATCCAGCAGCCGGCATCGTACTCAAAGCCCGCCACCAGATCGACCACCTTGCGGTCGGGCACGCTGTAGTTGATGCGGCCCACGCTGTACCACTGGCCCGCGCCCAGGCCGCGGCCCGGCACGCCCGTCTTCGCGGGGGTCTCCCACAGGTCGTTGAGCGGCCACTGCCAGCCGAAGTCGTATTGCTCGCTGCTGCCGCGCTGCAGGCGGTAGGCCGCGCTGAACACACGGTAGCGACTGGGCATGTAGCGCACGCCCAGCGTGGTGCGCACCGACTCACCCGCACCGGGGCTGTATTGGAAGTTGGTGTCGAAGGTCCATCGCGGCGTCCACTGCACGCGCGTGGCCAGCAGGATGTCGCTCAGGCGTTCGGTCACCGGCGCGCCACCCGACTGGCCAACGGCATTGGGCAGAAAGACGTTCTGGTCGCGGATCAGGTAGCGCTGGGCCAGACCGACCCGCACGATCTCGGCGCCGGAATCCGGGTCGAGCAGGCGCGAGCTCGCCCCCACCGTGAGGGCGCGCGTGTCCGAGATGCGGTCGTTGCCGCCGAACACGTTCTCCGAAAAGATGGTCGCGAAATTGAAGTCGTTCGCAGCCGAGTCGTAGTTGGGCAGCAGGCTCTGGTCGCGGTAGGGCGTCCAGGTGAAGAAGGCGCGCGGCTCCAGCGTCTGGACGAAGGCACGGCCGAAGTAGCTCGCGTCGCGCTCGAAGATGAGGCCGCCGTCCAGGCTGACCGTGGGCAGCACGCGCGACGCGGTGCGCGAGCCGTCGGCCAGCGGGTTGTCGAAGTGGTACTGCGTGGCGTGCAACTGCGTGCGCGGCTTGAAGAACCAGCCCGGCGTCTCCCAGCGGCGGCTGAGTTCGGCGATGGCCATCGAGCGCGAGCCGTTGGTCTGGCCGGTAAGCAGCGGATTGGACTCGAAGCGGGTGTACTCGCTCAGCACCGAGTAGTTCCAGTCGTTCAGACCCGCGATGCGGCCGTCGTTGCGGCTGTAGCGCACCGCGACCGAAGGCAGCCGGTCGTACGGCGGCGTGATGGGCGCCTCGATGTCCTGCAGCGTCTGCCAGGAATAGACGCCCGCGCTGACCGCCCAGGGGCCGCGGCCCCAGTTGTAGACCGCATTGCCCGCGAGCAGGCGGTTGGTCAGCGAGCCGAAAGCGCGCGGGAAATCGCGCCAGTAGTTGTCGTCGCTCACGCGGTTGAGGTCCAGCGTCAAGCCGGCCGAACCGCCCAGGCCCAGGCTGGTGCCGCTCAGGTTCTGGCTGTGCTGCAGCGAATAGCCCCAGCGGTCGGCATCGCGCAAGGGATCGGACGGCAGGAAAGCACCGCGCACCTGGCCCGCGTAGCTGGGCTGCAGGTAACGCACCTCGGCACCCAGTTCCACGCCGCGCTTGCTCATCAGCGTCGGGTAGATCGTGGCGTCGAGGTTGGGCGCGATGTTGAGGTAGTAGGGCAGCGTGAGCTCGAGCCCGTTGACGTTGTCCAGGTTGATCGTGGGCGGCAGCAGGCCCGACTTGCGCTTGTCGGTCAGCGGAAAGCTGAAGCGGGGCCAGCCCAGGATGGGAACGCCCTTGAACTCCAGCACGCCGCCGGTGGCCGTGCCCATCTCTTCCACGTTGTCGAAATCGATGCGCGTGGCGCGGATCAGCCAGGCGGGCATCCAGTCGGCGCCCGGGGTGCGCGGGCAGGTGGAGTAACGGGCCTGGTGCGCCGTCGCATGGTCTTCGCCCAGGAAGTCCACGCGGCTGGCGTCGCCCTTGCCTTCGTTCTGCAGCAGGGTGAATTCGGGCTGCTGGAACTGCCCCTCGAAGGTGTCCACATTGAGCTGCAGCTCGGGGCCCTCGAAGCGGTCGCCGTTGCGGTTGATCAGCACGTTGCCCTTGGCCTTGGCCTCGCTGGTGCGCTGGTCGAGCTCCAGGTGATCGGCGCGGATCACGGTGTCGTGCCGCCGCAGCTCGGCGTTGCCGTCCACGGCGGTGACGCCGTCGGTCTGGCCCTCGATGCGGTCACCCCGCACAAAGGTGGGCGCCTGCTGGCGCACGTCTTCGGGCAGGCTCTCCTGCAGCTGGCGGCTGGACTTCAGGCGAACGAGGGACTCGTCGCCGTCGCCCGCCTGCGCGCGCACGGCAGCGGGCGCGAACAGCGCACCCCAGGCGATCGCGGCCAGCAGCACGTGCACCGCGCGCGCCACGGGCGCCGCCACGAAAAGCGGGTTGGCTAGGGCTCCGCGCGGGCGCTCGGAGGGCGACGGATCGGTGCGGCGGTTCAAGGGGTGGAGTTCGATGGTCCGGCTGCCAGAACGGGCCCGGAGGCCGGTCGCCGCGATGCAGGGGGTTTGTAGAATCAAGGGCCATTATCCACTGCCCGACGCCCGGACAGGCCGCACGGCCACCCACGTCCCACCACCCAGCCCCATGAGCCCGACCCACCCTGCCGTCACCTGGGCCGACCCGGTTCGGGAAGCCGCCTTTCACACCTGGATGCAAGCCCAGGCCGCCCGCCTGGGCCTCCTGCCGGACACCCTGCGCCCGGCCTCGGCCGACGCCAGCTTTCGCCGCTACCTGCGCATCGACGCGCAGGCCGGCGCCAGCCTGATCGTGATGGACGCGCCCCCCGCGCACGAGAACTGCCAGCCCTTCGTGCAGGTAGCCGGGCTGCTGCGCGAGGCCGGCCTGCTGGTGCCCGAGATCCTGGCCTGGGACGAGCCTCAGGGGTTCATGCTGCTGAGCGACCTCGGCCACCAGACCATGCTCGACGGCATCGACGCCGCGAACCCGCAAGCCAACCACGCGCGCTACATGCAGTCGCTGGACGCGCTGCTGGCCTGGCAACTGGCCTCGAAACCCGGTGTGCTCCCGCCCTACAACGACGCCCTGCTGCGCCGCGAGCTGCAGCTCTTTCCCGACTGGTACCTGGGGCAGCACAAGGGCCTCACGCTCGACGCCGCGCAGGCCCAGACGCTGCAGAAGACCTTCGACACCATCGTCGCCCACAACCTGGCCGCGCCCCAGGTGTACGTGCACCGCGACTACATGCCGCGCAACCTCATGTTGCCGCTGCAACCCGGTGACACACCTGCGCAGCAGCTGGGCGTGCTCGACTTCCAGGACGCCGTGCACGGCCCCGTCACCTACGACGTCGCCAGCCTGATGCGCGACGCCTTCCTCAGCTGGGACGAGGACTTCGTGATCGACGTCACCGTGCGTTACTGGGAAAAGGCGCGCGCAGCCGGCCTGATGGACTTCGAGGACTGGCACAGCGACTTCGGCGCCTTCTACCGGGGCGTGGAATGGATGGGCCTGCAGCGCCACCTGAAGGTGGCCGGCATCTTCGCGCGCCTGACCCTGCGCGACGGCAAGCCCAAGTACCTCGCCGACGCGCCGCGCTTCATCGGCTACATCCGCCACACCGCGCACCGCTACCGCGCGCTCGGGCCGTTCCTGAAGATGCTCGACGAGATCGAAGGCCTGCAGGCCGCTTCCGGCTACGCCTTCGGGCGCGTCTGAGCATGCCGCGCTTCCACTGCCCGGCACCGCTCCTCGAAGGCCAGCCCCTGTCGCTGCCCGCCGCCGCGGCGCGCCATGTGCAGGTGCTGCGACTGCAACCGGGTCAGACCATCACGCTGTTCAACGGGCAGGGCGGCGAGTGGGACGCCACCATCACCCGCATGGGCCGCAGCGACGTGGAGGTGGTGCTCGGCGCGCACCGCGCCACCGAGCGCGAACCGGCCCGTGCGGTGCACCTGGCCCTGGGCATGCCCGCCAACGACCGCATGGACTGGCTGGTGGAGAAAGCCGCCGAACTCGGCGTGGCCAGCCTGCAGCCCCTGCACACCTCGCACAGCGTGCTGCGCCTGGCAGGCGAACGGGCCACGAAGAAGCAGGCGCACTGGCAGTCGGTGGCGGTGGCGGCGTGTGAACAGTGCGGTGGCAACCGCGTGCCCACGGTGCACCCGGTGAGCGACTTCGCGGCCTGGCTGAAAACGCTGCCGCCCGCCGATGCCGGTCTGCGCTGCCTGCTCTCGCTGGCCGACGGCACCCAGCCGCTGGCCCGCGCACTCGCCGGGGTGCCGGCCCCGGCCCCGGTCTGGTTCCTCAGCGGTCCCGAGGGGGGCCTCAACGCCAGCGAGGATGCGCTCGCCCGCGCGGCCGGGTTCCTGCCCGTCACGCTGGGCCCTCGCGTGCTGCGCGCCGAAACCGCCGCGCTCGCGGCGCTCACGCTCGCGCTGGGCTGAGCCGATCAGGCCGGTGCGAGCCGGAACACCTGCACCACGCCGGCCAGGCGGCGAGCCTGGTCCTTGAGGCTTTCGGCGGCCGCCGCGCTCTCTTCCACCAGCGCCGCGTTCTGCTG
>NZ_JBWKZH010000077.1:0-26266 GCF_059424305.1 Hydrogenophaga sp. GW456-12-10-14-TSB4
CGCCCGCTCCCGCCGTCACAGCGCCGGCCCCCACGACCTCTCTGACGGTGAGCCCGACCACCCTGGCACTCAAGGCCTCAGGCAGCTCGCGCAGCTTCATCGTCACCAACACGGGCGCCAACCCTGCCTTGCTGGTGGAGGTCGATCCGGCGGTGGTGTTCCCTACGGGCACCACCTACCTCAGCAACTGCGCCACGCTGGCGCCCGGCGCCTCGTGCATCATCACCGTCAGGCCCGGTGCGCTGCCCAGCGCGACGCCGGGCGTGCCGGCCCCCGTGCCGGTGGACCTGACCGTCCGCAGCAGCAACGCCCCCGCGCAAGCGGTGCAGGTTCACGTGCTGGACTACGGCAGCGTCTACCAGGGCGGCCACGTCTTTGCCTTCAACGAGGCCCCGCCCCTTGCCCAGAGCGTGGGTGGCAAGGTGGCGACCGTCTCCAGCGCGACCTCCTACAACTGGAGCGAACACTTCGCGGGGCCGGGCCCGGTGTTCGAAGTCGTCGGCGTGACCGACACCTCGGTCGCGCCAGTGGGTTGCAACGCCAAGTTCGACGGTTCCTGCAACACGCAGCGGATCCTGGCGGCCCCCGAGCATGTGGGCGTCCCTTTGACGAACTATGCGGCAGGTGTCTGCAGAGGGACCATCAATGCCTACTCGGACTGGTACCTGCCCGCCATTTGCGAGCTGAGCAACAGCGCCGCCAGCGGCTGCCCCAGTGGGGAAACGCTGCAGGAGAAACTGCAGACGCCCGGGTTTGTCCACTTTGCCGACAGCTGGAGCTCGACGCAGGCCAGTGTTGGCCCCGTGGCCCTTGCCTGGCGCCATATCTTCTCGGGGCCCTCGGCTGGCACCTCGCAGGAGATGTTCAAGAACGTGGCGACGGCGGCCAGCTGCGTGCGGCAGTTCAATCCTTGACGCCGAGGAGGGCCTGGTCGACGAGCCCGGCCATGGCCCGTGCCTCGTCGCGCGGGTCCGACTGCAGGGCGCTCACCGTGCCCTGCCGGTCGGGCAGGTCTTCGTCCTGACTGGCCTTGAGCTTGCCTTCCAGCCGCTCGATGGGCATCTCCACACCCACGATGGCGCGCAGCATGCGGTCGATGTAGTCCGGCGGCGCGTCGCCTACGCGCCAGGGCATGGGCCGTCCGGCCTCGTGCGTGTTCGTGAGCCGGTCCAGCACGTCCAGCAGCCAGCCGCGGTCGTCCACCGCGCGCATGGTGCCGTGCGCGTGCGCCACCGCGTAGTTCCAAGTGGGCACCACTTTGCCGTGGGTCGCCTTGCCGGGGTACCAGCCGGGTGAGATGTAGGCCTGCGGCCCCTGGAACATCACCACCGACGGTGTGGCCGCGCCCAGCTCGCGCCAGACCGGGTTGGCGCGCGAGATGTGGCCCACCAGCGTGCCGAACTCGCCCCGGCTGCGGTCGAGCAGAAAGGGCACGTGGTTGGCGACCAGGCCGCTCGTGGTCTGGCACACCCAGGCCCCCAGCGGGTGTGCGTCCATCAAGGCGAAGATCGCTTCGCGGTCGTCGAGTGTGTGGTGTCTTGAAACGTACATCGGGTCCTCAAAGGCCGGTCAGGGCATGGCGCACCAGCAAGGTGGCCAGCACCCCCATGGTGATGCCGATCAGGCCGTCCAGCACCTGCCAGGCGCGGGGCTGGGCGAAGCAGGGTGCCAGCCAGCGGGCACCATAACCCAGCAGCCCGAACCAGGCGAGGCTGGCCGTGCTCGCGCCGGCGATGAACCAGCCGCGCAGCGTGGCCGGCTGCTGGGCGCCGATGCTGCCCACCAGCAGCACCGTGTCCAGGTACACATGGGGGTTGAGCAGCGTGAACGCCGCCGCCTGCGCCACGGCGGCGCCTCGGCTCAGACCTTCGCCGCCGCCGGCCGCGCTCAGCCGCTGCGGGTGGCGCGAGCGCTTCAGGGCCCGCCAGCCGTACACCGCCAGAAAGACAGCGCCCGCCAGCGCCAGTGCCCGCGCCAGGCCCGGGCTGTCGCCCAGCGCCTGGGCCATGCCCATTACGCCCGCCGTGATCAGCACCGCGTCTGCCAGGGCGCAGAACAGCACCACGGGGCCCACGTGCTCCCGGCGCAGGCCCTGCCGCAGCACGAACGCGTTTTGCGCGCCGATCGCCACGATCAGGCCCAGGCTCAGCACCAGACCTTGAATGAATGTTGTCGTCATGCCGCGAGATTGCCAGTGCCTGGTGATGAAGGCAAACTGTCTTTCCTGAACTCGATGAAGAAAAACTGAATCTATGCTCGACTACGCCTCCCTGACCGCTCTGGCTACCGTGGTGCGCGAAGGCAGCTTCGAGCGCGCCGCGCGCGCGCTCCACGTGACGCCCTCGGCCGTCTCGCAACGCATCCGGCTGCTGGAGGAGCGCGTCGGCTGCGCGTTGGTGGTGCGCGGCCAGCCCTGCGAAGCCACCGAAACCGGCCGGCGCCTGTGCCAGCACGTGGACCGCGTGAGCCTGCTGGAGCAGGAACTGCAAGGCACGCTGCCCGCGCTCGCCCCCGACGGCATCGCGCGCGTGGCGCTGCCGGTGGCGGTCAACGCCGACAGCCTGGCCACTTGGTTCGCCCCCGCCCTGGCCGCGTTTGCGGCAGATGCACCGGTGCTGATGCAGGTGGCCGTGGACGACGAGGACCACACCTCGGACTGGCTGCGCAGCGGCGCGGTGCTCGCCGCCGTCACGGCCTCGGCCCGGCCCGCCGTCGGCTGCAACAGCCGTCCGCTGGGCACCATGCGCTACCTCGCCACCGCCAGCCCGGCGTTCGTGAAGTGCCACTTTCCCCAGGGTGTGGGGGCCGGCAGCCTGGGCAAGGCACCCAGCCTCGTGTTCAACACCAAAGACCAGCTGCAGGCCCGCTGGGCCCGGCGCGTGTGCCACCGGCACGTGGAGCTGCCCCGCCACACCCTGCCGTCGCCCCATGCCTTCGTCACGGCGGCGCTCGCGGGCATGGGCTGGGGCCTGCAACCCGAGGTGATGGTGCGCGCCCACCTGAAGGCCGGCACGCTGGTGGAACTGGTGCCTCGCACCCCGCTGGACGTGCCCTTGCATTGGCAACAGGCGCGCGCCGCCTCCGGCTTGCTCGATGAACTCACGCGGCACCTCACGCGCGCCGCCGCGGTGGCCTTGCTGCCGGCGTGAGTCAGAACCGCAGCAGCCCGCGCCGCGCGAGGTGGTGCAGCACCAGCCCCACGGCCAGGCCGATGGCCACGTTCCACAGGCACAGGCCGGCCGTCACCAGCGTCACCAGGCGGTCGTCTCTGGCCGCACCCAGCACGCCCGCGCCCAGGGCCAGCTGGGCGCCGGTGAAGAACAGAATGACGCCCAGCACCGCCGACGGGAACAGCTGGAACAGCACGTGAACCGAGTCGCTGAAGAAGAGGGCGAGGGCCAGCAGCACGGCACCGAGGATGACCACGGCCCCGCCCGTGCGCGCACCGAAGGCCACATGGCCGGCCATGCCGCCCGCGCCATGGCACATGGGCACGCCGCCCACGGCCGAGCTGAACACGTTCATGAGACCGGTCGACACCGCGACGGTCTTCTCCGTCACCGGTGCGTGCGGGAACAGGCGGTTGTTCTCTTCCTTGATGGCGATCACGGCGTTGCCCAGCGTCAAGGGGATCTGCGGCAGGGCGAGGAACACCACGCCGATGAACAGGTCGTTCCACGAGAGCGAGCCCCAGGCGAAGGAGGGCGTGGTCAGCTGCACACTCGCGTTCACCAGCGCCGCGCCCAGGGCCGGGTTCTGGTACAGGCCCACCGCCGCCCCCAGAGCCAGCAGCACGAACATGGCGGGAACGGTCCGGGTGCACATCAACAGCAAGGTCACCGCGCCCGCGACGGCGGCCAGGCCCCAGGCCGTCTGCATCATCCTCACGCCTTCCAGCATGAAGCCCAGGCCCAGCCCGAGCACGATGCCCGCCACCACCGTGGGCGGCACCAGGCGCGCGAGGGTGCGCGCCGCGCCCGTGAGCCCCAACACGAGCCACACCGCCCCCGTGACGAGCGCCGCCGCCACCACGCTGCCGGGGGTGATGACAGCGGTCTGCGCCGCCTGGGCCACCGCCACCGCGCCGATGGCCTTCATGGGCTGCACCGGGAAGGGCGTGCGGTAGTACAGGCCGCAGACCAGCATGGCCACGCCGAACGCGAACAGCACCCCGGTCGGGTCCATCTTCAACACACCGATGTAGGCCGCGAGAAACGGAATGAGCGTGCCGAGGTCGCCGAAGGCGCCGGCCCATTCCATGCGGTCGAAACGGTTGTTCGCAGAAACGTCTGAGTGCATCACGGGTGCCAATTGGACACCACTGGCGGCGTGGCCGCCGAGCGGCTGCCCGCCAGCGCGTAAGACAGCTCGTTGGCCGCGCGGATCACGTGCCTGGCGTACTTCTCCAGCTTGGGCTTGGTGAGCCGGGAGCCCGGCCCCGAGATGCACATGGAACCCAGCAGGCGCCAGTTCAGCCCGAACACCGGCGCGGACACGCTCGACACCTCCGGCTCGCGCTCGCCCAGCGAGAGGTGGTAGCCGCGCTTGCGGATCTCTTCGTAGGGCTCGCCGCGCTGGCCGCTGAAGGCGAGGATCACCCGCCCGGGCGACCCCTTGTCCAGCGGCAGGCGCTCGCCGATGCGCACATGGTGGCGCACCGCCTGCGCGCCCTCCACGCGGGCGATGCAGGCGCGGATGTTGCCCTCTCTCACATAGAAAGTCGCGCTCTCGCCGGTGAGCTGCACGAGCTCGCGCAACACCGGTTCCACCGCGAAGTTCACGTCAAACCCCCGCTGGTATCGCGCGCCCAGCCAGCCTGTGGCCGGCCCAAGGCGCCACTGGCCGTCCTCGGCCTGCACCATGTAGTTGGACAGCGCGAGCGTGCGGGCCAGCCGCAGCGCCGTGGTCTTGTGCATGCCTGAGCGCCGGCTCATTTCAGCGAGCGACAAGGTGGCCTCACCGGCCTGAAATGTCTCCATCAGCGAGAGCGCCCGCGTCACCGCGTTGACACCCCCGACGGCGGGTTCATCATCGTCTTGGGAAGGATTGCGCACCATGCACCTCGTTTCGTTCCGTGAAACGCCATTGTACTGAACGCAACTCCTGCCTACAGTCCGGTCCCACGGCCAACGTGGTTGGCTGAATAACTGGAGACAAGCACCGTGATCATTTCCCGTCGCATCCTTGCCGGCCTCGCGCTGGCAGCTGTTTTCGTCACCACCGCCCATGCCCAGGCCTGGCCCAACAAGCCGGTCCGTCTGGTCGTGCCCTTCCCGGCGGGCGGCGGCACCGACCTGATCGGCCGCGAGGTCACGCAGAAGATCAGCGAGACCACCAAATGGTCCTTCATCATCGACAACAAGCCCGGCTCGGGCGGCAACATCGGCATCGACAACGTGGCCAAGTCGCCGGCCGACGGCTACAGCCTGGTGCTCGGCCAGACCAGCAACCTCGCCATCAACCTCAGCCTGTACAGCAAGCTGCCCTACGACCCGGTCAAGGACCTCACGCCGATCTCGATGGTGGCCAGCGCGCCGCTGGCGCTGGTGGTCTCGGCCACCTCGCCCTACAAGACGTTTGGTGACCTGGTCGCCGCAGCCAAGGCCAAGCCCGGCGCGCTGAACTTCGCCACCTCGGGCAACGGCACCGTGGCCCACCTGGCCATGGAGATGTTCCAGAAAGAAGCCGGCGTGAAGTTCATGCACGTGCCCTACAAGGGCGCGGCGCAGGGCATCAACGACGTGATCAGCGAGCGCGTGGAGGTCTATGTGTCGTCCATTCCCACGCTCATCGGTCATATCAAGAACGGCAAGATGCGCGCCCTGGCCGTCACCTCGCTCAAGCGCGTGGATGACCTGCCGCAGACGCCCACCATCGCCGAGTCCGGCTACAAGGGCTTCGAGGCCGTCACCTGGTTCGGCATCCTCGGCCCGGCCAACCTGCCCAAGGACGTCACGGCCCGCCTCAACACCGAGATCAACAAAGCCTTGCAACTGCCCGCTCTGCAGAAACAGCTGAGCGACCAGGGCGCCGACGTGGCCGGCAGCACCCCCGAGGCCTTCGCCAAGCTCATCAGCGAGGACATCGTGCGCTGGGGCAAGGTCGTCAAGGACTCTGGCGCCAAGCTCGACTGATTCATTTCCCTCAGGACAACACCGTGACCACTCCCGACATCCTTCGCGACTTCGACCGCGTCCCCCCTCACATCGTGCAGCAGGCCGGCGCCTACCAGGCGGCCATCCTGGCCGACGTGGCCGGGCGGCGCGGCGCGCTGCACGGCCGCATCACCGCCCTGCGCCCCAGCATGAAAGTGGTGGGCACCGCGCTCACCGTGGAGGTGCGTCCCGGTGACAACCTCATGATCCACGCCGCCATGTCGCTCGCCCGGCCGGGCGATGTGCTGGTGGTGGACGGCAAGGGCGACCAGACCGCCGCCCTGATGGGCACCATCATGATGACCGCGTGCCAGAAGCTCGGCATTGCCGGCGTGGTGATCGACGGCGCGGTGCGCGACTCGCTCGAAATCGAAGAAATGGGCTTCCCCGTGTTCAGCGTGGGCACCAACCCCAACGGCCCCACCAAGCTCGTGCCCGGCCGCATCGGCCATCCCGTCTCCATCGGTGGCGTCACCGTGTACGCCGGTGACCTCGTGTTGGGCGATGCAGACGGTGTCGTGATCGTCGAGCGCGAGAAGATCGAAGCCTTGCTGCCCCTGGCCGAAAAGAAGGTGAAGGACGAAGCCGCGCGCATCGCCGCCATCCAGCAGGGCGACACCGCTGCCCAGTGGCTCGACGCCGCGCTGCGCTCGGCCGGTGTGCTCAAGGAAGGGGAACGGCTGTGAGCCACAAGCCCGCCATCCTTGTCACCGCCGCCGACCTGGCCCCGCAGGCGCTCGCGCTGCTGACGGACTTTCGCATCGTCTACGCCGGCAAGACCCCGAGCGAGCAGGACATCGTCGCGCTCTGCCGTGAGCACGACCCTGTCGCCATCATCGTGCGCTACGGCAAGGTGGGCGCCGACGCCATCCACGCCGCGCCCTCGCTGCGCGTGATCTCCAAACACGGCAGCGGCACCGACACCATCGACAAGGCGGCCGCCAAGGCGCGTCAGGTGGACGTGCGCGCCGCCGTGGGCGCCAACGCGGCGGCCGTGGCCGAGCAGGCCATGGCCCTGCTGCTGGCCTGCGCGAAGTCTGTGCCGGCCCTGAACGCTCGCATGCACTCGGGCCACTGGGACAAGGCCACGCACAAGAGCGTGGAGCTGGCAGGCCGCACCATCGGCCTCATCGGCCTGGGCGCCATCGGCCAGCGCTTCGCGCGCATGGCCCGCGCGCTGGACATGCGGGTGATCGGCTTCGATCCCTACGCGAGCCAGGTGCCGGCCGACATCGAGGTGGTGGACCTCGACACGCTCTGGCGCGAGTCCGATGCGATTTCGCTGCACTGCCCGCTGACCGACGACAACCGGGGCCTGCTCAACCGCGACACGCTGGCGCGCTGCAAACCTGGCGTGCTCATCGTCAACACCGCGCGCGGTGGCCTGATCGACGAAGCCGCCTTGCTGGACGCCGTGCGCGCGGGCCACGTGGCCTCGGCCGGGCTGGACAGCTTCGCCATGGAACCCATGGTGGCCGACCACCCGTTCCGCGAAGAAGACCGCATCATCCTCAGCCCGCACATCGGTGGCGTGACGGCCGACGCCTACGTCAAGATGGGCGTGGCTGCCAGCGAGAACGTGCTGGCGGTGCTGCGCGAGACGAAGTGCATGGCCTGAACTCTCGCGTGATTCGGCTCACTGTGGAAAGGCCGGTGCGGTCGCCTGCGTTGCAGGTGGCGGCACCGGCTTTTTCACATGACACGCCGAATGACATCTTCCATCTTTTCTTCCCTCTCCACGTCCACCACCGGTCTTGAAAGCCGATACAACGCCCTGACTCACAGGCAGCTTCAATGGCTCGGCTCGAGCAAGGGCTTGCAGGAATTCCTCCCGCGCGCCGTCGATTTCCTTCGGCGTGAACTCACGGGCAACAACGCGTCCCTGATCGTGGCTTATCTGATGGGCGGCGACGCGCTGCCCGAAGGTCTCGATGCGCCCGCCATGCCGATTGACGACTGCGTCAAGGAGCATCTGCATGGCTTGCTGAGAACACAGCGTTATGGAGTTCTCGGTGTTCGGGAGCACGCACAGAAGACCTTCGACAAACTGGACTGGTTGAACGACCGGGTTCATGAACTCACCCGAGTCGTGCGCCAATCGTTCTCGCATGAGGTACGTTGGAATCTCGAGATCATCAACAACCGCACCAGCTATAAAGACAGCACCGGACCTGACGATGTGGGTCGCTTTTTCAGGAATATCTACCGCAATGCGCCCAACCGCGACGCGCAAGCGCTTGCCGAGCAGTGGAAGGCGTTCTGTGGAGACAAGCTGGACTTCTTCATGATGTGGCTCGAACGGCTGTGGGAAGATGGACTGACCGGCCGCGAGCACCAATGCCTGATGCAGATTCTCGACGCGATGTTGGTCGATGGCAGCTTCCGGAGCCACTGCTTCGACCTGGCCCGGCGCGAGTGCGGTGGTTACAGCAACAGCATCCGCTACAACCTTCTTGACATGCAGCTCAGCTGGCTGGAACGCCAGGCGAAAAACGGAGAGTTGAGCGATCTTGAAATCTACCGATTGGGTCGATCGGCCTTCTGGATGTCGGCAATCATCCGCATCGTTAAGGACCATGCGCACGAGGACTTCTTCCAGGAATGGAAAGGAAATCTTGACGGCACGGTGTTGAACCTGCAATTCCACTTGCACGACGAATTGAAGCTCTCCGGTGTGCCCATCGAGCCATATGCCGTGTCGCGTTCCGACATGGGCAAGGAGGCCTTGAAGGTGGTTCGCGCCAAGGTTCGCGACATCGCATGCGGCGACGGCGGCGAACGCTTGCGCGAGACCCTTATGCAATGGTCGCCCTGGCGCCAGCTGATCGAGCGGCGGCACATCGCGCAGTTCCAGGACCTGGATGCCCAGCTCGCCCGTCTCGTGGACGAGCACCGCGAGCAGGCAAAGACATCCTCACTTCGTGAGGACGTCTTTCTGGAGCAATGCAAGAAGATCTCGGCGATGCGTGACAAGGCACACGCCGAACTGCTGAGTGAACTGACGGAAGAGGCGATCAGGCAATGGGAACAGGCCGAGATGCCGTGACCCCCGTCGTGCGCTCAAGCCGGAGCCAGCAGGGCCACCGTGCCGGCCACCAGACCGGCGATGGAGCCGAGCGTGAGCAGCAGCCCGGCGTCGCGGGCGTTGTCGGCTTTGCGCTCGTTCCATGCCAGCCACAGCAACAAGGCGGCAAAGGCGCCAATGGTCAAGGCGTAGTCGTACGAAGTCATGAAAGATGGTTCCGAAAGGGGAATAGGGACGGGCCCGCGCAGCGGTGCGGCAAGGCATCGCAGAAGCGGCGTCGTCAGGGGAGGGGAGTGGCGCACCGCGTGCGCCAGGCGTCACGCCAGGGCGGGTGGCGCGCGGGCCAGGTAGCCGTGGGGCGCGGGCTCGGGGAGCCTGGGGCCGTGGCGGTCAGGGGCCTCGCCCCCGGGGGTGTCGAGCGTGGTGAACGTGACGCCGGCAACGGGCAGCACGCCGGCCGCCCCCTTGGCCCCCATCTTCTTGGCCACGGGGCGCAAGGCCGCCATCGCTGATCGGCCCGCCGCCGTCATGACCGCGTGGCGCAATGGCGTGCCGTCGTCCTGGGCGTAGGGGTGGGGCGCGTGCCCACTCAGGTGCGCCGCCGGGTTCCCCAGGGAAACACCCAGAAGAACCAGCAAAGACAGCAACGCGGCGGTGAACGCTCGGCTTATCGACATGGCCGTTGGATTGTAGGTATCTCCACGGT
The DNA here is from genome assembly GCF_059424305.1 of Hydrogenophaga sp. GW456-12-10-14-TSB4. NCBI lineage: Bacteria > Pseudomonadati > Pseudomonadota > Betaproteobacteria > Burkholderiales > Comamonadaceae > Hydrogenophaga > Hydrogenophaga sp. GW456-12-10-14-TSB4. The sequence goes on from NZ_JBWKZH010000077.1 coordinate 9,887, forward strand.
ATGTCAATGCCATGGGTCTGAACTCTCAAATCCTTCGGCTCACTGTGGAAGGGCCCGTTCGGCCGCGTTCTGGCCGACCTGACGGAGCCCTTCAACCCGTTTTCCAGAGGAATCCCACAAAAGTGAATTCGATCAACCTGAGCGGGGTGATCCCCGATGCCGTGGTCCGTCCGCGCGATGAAAACCCGAGCAATGCGCTGGTCCAGGCCGCGGCCAACGGCGATCTTTTCTCCCTGCAAAGCCTGAGGGCTCATCACCCCGACCTGAATCTGGATGCCATGGATGACCAAGGCCGGACAGCGCTCTCGGTGGCTGTCGGCCAGGGGTACCTGAGCATGGTGGAGCAACTCGTGCAGTCGGGCGCCCGCATCGACTTGCGGGTCGATGGACTGGGTGCCCTTCACCGGGCCGCCGTCAACGGCCATCTGGCGATGGTGCAGACGCTGCTGGCCTTCGGTGCCGACGTCAATCAGGGGAGTGAGAGCCGCGAAACACCGCTGATGCTGGCCATCGAGACCGGGAATCTCGCCATCGCCAGGTTCCTTCTGCAACAGGATGGCATCGAGGTCAATGCCACCAGCCACGTCGGCCGCACGGCCTTGCTGAACGCGGTGCTCCTGGGGAACCGGGAACTCGTCAGGGAACTGGTGAGCGCGGGCGCCCTGGTCGATCTGCAAGAAGGTCGCGCGGAAAGTGCTTTCGTTTGCGCGTTTCGCAGTGGGGACAAGGCCATGATGAGAGAGCTGCTGGACCTTGGGGCCGACATCAATCAGACAGTCTCACCCTATTCCGCTAACACCCTTTTGATGGAGGAAGTGATCAACCGGCACCCGAACAAGGTGCGTTGGCTGATCGCCCATGGTGCTGACCCGCGGCGGGTGAGCCCCTCCGGGTGGAGCGCCCTGTGTTTTGCCGCGATCGATCTCAGCGGTGAACAGATGCTGCGGCTCCTGCTCGAACACGGCGTGGACCTTGAAGACGCCGCGCTCGCGCTGGACCGCGCGATCCTGCGCAGGTCCCCTCTGGCTTCCGTGCTGTTGGAGCACATCGATTTTCGCGGCGTGTCTGAAGACCGCCAGATGCAGGTCTTGACGTCCGTCGTCCGGCAGCGCAACAGCGAGATCTACGAATTGCTGCTGCGACGCGGTGCCGACCCCAGGGTGTTCCTGAACCGCGTGAACGCGCTGGATCCGCATGCCGAAGGAGCCGATGCCCTTTGCCTGGATGCCTTGCGCATGGCGGCATGGTGCGGAAACGTCGAGATGCTACAGGCCCTTTCCGACCGGGGCTTCGACTTGCTGACTCCCTTGAACGAACTGCGTGAAAACGCGCTGCACGGTGCCGTGGACAGAGGGCACTTGGGCATGGTGGACTTTCTGCTCGGTGGCGATCGCGCGGCGGAGTGGGTGAATGCTCAGAACCACCTTGGATTCGGGAGCGTGCATTTCGTGAAACGGGGACGACTGGACATGGCCAGTCTTCTGCTGCGGCATGGCGCCAACGTCAATCAGGGCGGTGTGACCAACATGACACCCCTGATATGGGCGTTGCTGCGCGAGGACGAGCCGCTGGCGAGGCTTCTGCTGGACCATGGGGCCCTGTGCACACCCGATGCGGTGCACCTTCGCAATCCGCTTCATTGGGCTGTGGCCGAGGGGCGCTCTCTGGATCTGGTGACGAGACTTCGCCGCGAGGTGGACATTGACGCCGGGGACGGGACCCAATGCACGGCATTGATGCTGGGCGTGATAGAGAACCGGCTGGAACTCGTGCGTTATCTGCTGGACGAGGGTGCCCAGATCGACCTTCGGGACAACCACGGCAACACCGCGCTCCATCTGGCGGGAGGCTATGAGCAAAAAGGCATCGCACAGGTGTTGATAGCCCGTGGGGCCGACGAAACCCTGCGGAACAACGCAGGGGTGGCCGCCAACCGGGCGGGAGGGCGCACGGGCGTGGGTTCGCCCCAGCCGGAGCAACTGCTGAGCCGTGCACGGCAGCGAGACCGCTCCGAAGTCGAGCTGGCCCAGGTGATGCGCCGGCAGGGCGACGGTGTGCCGGAGGTCGGTGAGGATGTCGTGGGCGCGGATTGGCACCACGCAGACCTGTGCGAGCTGCCACCCGGATTGCGCGAACGGGGTCTTCGTGAAGACGACTGGCTCAACATCACGGACAGCGCTGGTATCACCGAGCAATACAGGGTGGTGCGGCGTGACGAAGACGAGGAGCGGGTGATACCGCGGCGCGGCGACCCGTCTTCCCGGCGTCTCATGTTGCGACGGCAGGGCTGACCTCTGGCGCGGCGGCGCGTCAATTCCTGCCAGATCGAGACAGCTGCCCGCCAGAACCAGACAGCGCCGCGCATGCCAACCCCCTAGATTTGCGCCAGCCAGGGAGACCGGCATGTCGCCGCTCATGGCGGACCACAACATCCAGGAGACAGCGCATGACGAATCCCCATCTCAAGACCGGGCTGGACACCATCCTTGCCCAGACGACGCAGCGCCACGGCGGCGCACCCGGTGTCGTTGCCATGGCCACCGACCGCCACGGCAACTTCTACGAGGGCGCTGCGGGCACCCGTGAACTCGGGCAGGAACGGCCCATGGCCACCGACGCCGTCTTCGCGATCTTCTCGACCACCAAGGCGCTCACCGGCACCTGCGTGATGCAACTGGTGGAGGAGGGCCTGATCCGCCTCGACGAGCCCGCCGGCAAATACGTGCCCGACATCGACCAGATTCAGGTGCTCGACGGTTTCGACCCCGCAGGCCAGCCGCGCACCAGGGCCCCGAAGCGGCCCATCACCATCAACGACCTGATGCTCCACACCTCGGGCCTGTGCTACGAGTTCTTCAGCCACGACGACCTGAAGTACCGCACCGCCAAGGGCATCCCCACCGTGGTGGGCTGCAGCTACGACTCCATCCGCACGGTGCTGCTGCACGAACCCGGCGCCGCATGGACGTATGGCGTCAACATCGACTGGCTGGGTCGCATCGTCGAAGAGCGGCGCGGCCAGCGCCTGGGCGCGGTCATGGCCGAGCGCATCTTCGGCCCGCTGGGCATGAAAGACATCGGCTTCGGCCTGAGCGAATCCATGCGCGAGCGCCGCGTCACCATCCACGACCGCGCCGCGGACGGCAAGCTCACCCCGCTGCCCGACCTCGCCTTGCCGGACCCGCCCCCCATGGACATGGGCGGCCACGGCCTCTACGGCACCGTGGGCGAGTACATGAAATTCATCCGCATGATCCTCAACGACGGCGCGGGGCCCCATGGCCGCGTGCTCAAGGCCGACACCGTGAACGCCATGTGCCGCGACGGGCTGTCCGCCATGGGGCTGTCCGCCGGGGGGTGGACCACCTCCATTCCTTCGCTCAGCAACACCGGCGAATTCTTCCCCGGGCTGGACAAGGGCTGGGCCTACACCTTCATGACCAACCGCGAGCCCACGCCATCGGGCAGGCCCGCCCACTCGCTCATGTGGGCCGGCCTGGCCAACTGCTACTACTGGATCGACCGGGAAAACGGCATCGGCGGCTACTGGGCCACGCAGATCCTGCCTTTCCAGGATGCGGCGTCGTACCCCGGTTTTGTCGAGTTCGAGAGCGCCGTTTACCATCAGCGCTGAGCGTCAGGCCCGACCCGAGGCGCGCCGCGCAAGGAGACAACGGCATGGAAGCGATCCGCAACGTTCTCGTCACCGACGCCACCGGCGCGCCCAGCACGCGACACCGCCTCGTGGCATCGACCGACTGGGAGGAAACGCAGCACTGGTGCCGGCAGGTGTACATGCCCTACGACGCCGCGCCGGTGGGCAGCATCCGCCAGCCCGACTCCATCCTCGACGCCATCCGCATCGGGCACTTCACCCTCAGCCGCTTCAGCTACGGCGTGCCGGTCCACCTCACCGGCTTCGCCGCCGAGGCCGGCACCGGCATGGTGTTGACCACGCTGCGCGGCGCCATCCGCCACTGGTCCAACGGGCGCGAGCACAGCGACACCGGTGTGGGCGAGGCCTTTCTGGTCGACAACTCACGCACCCACTACTGGCTGGACGCCGACCCCGAGCACCTTCAGGTCAACCTCACCTTCCAGCACGACGCCATGGCCGCACTGCACGAACGCTGGTTCGGCGCACCGGCGGACGAGCGCATGTGGGCCCACAAGTTCCGGTTCGGCGGCGCGCACTCCAGCTGGATCAGCCTGCTCTTGTATGTGTGCCGTTGCATCACCGACATGCCCGAGGCCGTGGAGCACGGCCCCCTGGGCCGCCACATCGAGGAAATGATCGGCCTGCACCTGCTCACCCTGTGGCGCCAGCAGCTGGACAGCCCGCAACCCCCTACACAGCACCGCCTCGCTCCACGCCACGTGCTGCTGGCGGAGCAGCACATGCGCGACCACGCCCGCGACGCACCCACCCTCAGCGAACTCGCGAGCAGCGCGGGCGTGAGCGTGCGCACCCTGAACGCCGCGTTTCGCGACTACCGGGGCTGCACGCCCATGCAGGCGCTGCGCGAAGCGCGGCTGAATGGGGTGCGTGGTGAACTGCTGGTGGCCCTGGCGGGCACCAAGGTGCGAGACGTGGCGGAGGCCTGGGGCTACGCGAACCTGGGCATGTTCGCGGCGGCCTACCGCCAACGGTTCGGGGAGTCGCCTTCGGCGACGCTGGGGCGGCACTGAGGTTCGCGGGCGACCGGCCAGGCGACAGTATGATGCGGCAGGTCCTCAAGGGCTCTGAAGGTGGGAGGCCGCCAGGAACACCAGGGTGAACTCCATCCAGTCCGTGAGGATGTGCGCGACGGTCGAGACCCAGAGCTTGCGGGTGGCGATGTACGCCAGCGTCAACACGACCCGAGAAGCGCCGATCACGCCAAAACACTGTGCCCAGTTCCAGCCGTAGGTGGGAAGGTGTGCCGCGCAAAAGATCAGCGTCGAGCCCAACAACGCCAGCACGATGGCGCTGCGCCGACCAAGGCCCCACCGAAACATGGCCAACCGGAGCATCGCAAGGAAAGGCAGGATCGTAAGCAGTTCCTCGCCCAGCAGTTGAGGCGCCGTGGAGAGGAGGGTGCGCGCCAGCTCAGCGGCCGACATGCTCGCGATGCCCGCGGCAAGCGGGTTGGGTGCGACGGAAGCAAACTCCCGGACCACCAGCGCCGAGGCGAAGGAGCACAAGATGGCCAGGGCCGCAGCCAGCACCGCCATGAGGGCATCGCCCAAGGTGAACCGGCCCAGCAGCGCCAACGCATGCTGCCCTGCAGCCCAGAGCAAGGTGCCCAGTGGCAGACCCACAAAGAGCAGCCGGTTCAGAAACTGCGCCTGAAAACTGGCCGCAGGCACGAGGTCCGGCCGCAAGAAACTGGGTCACTTGCTTCATTCAAGACTCCCGTCGAGGTCGATTGAACGGCGCCTCCGGCAAAGGCGGGCCGCAGGAAAAGACGCCATATGAGCATCCAAAGCGACTATAGCCGTCGTCACTTGCAGCCCGCGCACGCCACGATCCAGCGGCCCGAACGGGTTGGTAGCGAGAGCTCAACGCCAAATCGATAATAATATACGTCGTATATATATTGGAGCTTTCGATGCCGACTGCACACGTCTTCATCGCCACCAGCCTGGATGGTTTCATCGCCCGGGACGACGGGGACATCGGCTGGCTTTTGCAGCGCGATGACCCGACGGAGGATCACGGTTACCCGGCCTTCATCGCCGACAAGGAACTGATCGTGATGGGGCGGGGGAGCTATGAAAAGGCGCTGACCTTGGATGAATGGCCGTACGGCCTGCCCGTGCTGGTGCTGTCTGAACAGCTGGCCAATGCGCCCGTGCCCGAGCCGTTGAAGGGCAAGCTGCGCTTCTCCAACCGAACGCCCAAGGACACGATGGACGAACTGACCACGCAGGGCGTGCGTCGGATCTATGTCGATGGCGGGCAGGTGGTGCAGTCATTTCTGCGCGAGGGTTTGATCGCCGATCTGGTCATCACCAGTGTGCCCGTGCTGATCGGGTCCGGGCGGTCGCTGTTTGGGGCGTTGGAGCAGGACATCGATTTGAAACTGATGTCCAGCTGCAGCTTCCCGTCGGGCCTGGTGCAATCGACCTATCGGGTTGCACGATGACCCGCCCGCGCGGGCGCCCGGCGCAGGGGATGGGGGTCGCGCGAGACGACATCCTGACCACCGCATTGACCTTGCTGGATGAGGGCGGGGGACAAGGCTTGACGATGCGCGCGCTGGCCGCCCGACTGGGCGTCACGCCCATGAGCCTGTATCACCACGTGGGCGATCAGGTCAGCCTGCTGAGGGCGTTGTCAGACCGGGTCTATACCGAGGTGTTGGAAGGGCCTTGTGGTGCGACGGACCATCGGGCCGCAATCCTGGCGCTGCTGACGCGCTATCACGAGGCAGTAGGCCGTCATCCGCAACTGACGCTGGCGATCTTTGCAACGCCGCAAGCATTTGCCGGCGTGACGCGACAGATCACCGATCGCCTGACGGTGCTGCTCGCAGAGATCACCGCAGAGCCCACCCTGTGGCGCGACATCCTGGTCGACCACGCTCACGGCAGTGGTCTGGCCCTGGCATCGGCGCGAGGTGATCGGGTTCAGGTTCAGTCCATGTTGGCGCAGTATCAGGAGGCACTGGACGGTCTTCTGGACCGCTTGGCTAGTTCCTGACGCGGTGGTCTGCTCTACTACGCGCAGATCTTCGGTCGCAGGGTTCGCCTTACCGGTAGACCCAAATAATCCAAATCTATCCTTCGAGACTTGGGCGTGAGGGGCCGTCATATAGCGATTGCAGGCCATCACTACGCGAACTCAGCAGGCAGGTGCCAGCTAGGAGGGGTTACTTGGGCGGCTAAAGTTAGCCGGCCTAGCATGGGTTGGTCCTCAGACAAGGGGATTGCCGTTCGCTTACGATTTCCATCGTTATGAGTCTCCTGATTTTGTGGGCAAAGTGCCCAGTTCATGCCGCTAGCAGGGCATCCGCTTCCAGGTCAAACAGCTCGTCATTGGCTGAGTCGTCGCCGGAGGCCAGTCGGCCAAGCAACTGCCGCACCTTGCTCCCGGCCCATCCCAGCAGATCACCTTCCGCACTCGGCCGAGTTGCTTGCACAAGCTCACCGTACTGAAGAGACTGGTGTTCGCGCACGACGTCCATCCAGGCTCGCAATACAAGTGGGGTGCCCTTGGGTGCCTCAGTGAGGCGCGAGGTGCGTTGGCGGAGCTTTAGCGCCAAGCTAGCCCTCAGGGCGTTCAACCGGGTGCGGTCCTTGGTCTGAAGGTTCGTATCAGCCTGCAATGCTTGCAGCACCTTCAAGGCTTCGTCGCTCGCATCGGGCAGGCAAGCCAGGGCAAACACCACACCATCCAACAGCCGCTGGCGGCCCTTAGCTTGCGCCCAGCCACTGAGTAAGGCCTTGGCCTCGGCATGCGCACCCATGCGCCGGAGTACATTGGCCAGGCCGTTGCGAGCCACTACGTCTTGCGGGTGACTTTGCAGGGTATTTTCGTACTGCGTGCGCGCAGCGGGCAGGTCGCCCAGCTCTTTGAGCACATTAGCCAGGCCGTTACGGGCCACGACATTTTGCGAGTGGCTTTGCAGGGTGTTCTCGTACTGCGCGCGTGCGGCGGGCAGATCGCCCAGCTCTTTGAGCACATTAGCCAGGCCGTTACGGGCCACCACGTTTTGCGGGTGACTTTGCACGGTGTTCTCGTACTGCGCGCGTGCGGCGGGCAGGTCGCCCAGCTCTTTGAGAACTTCGGCCAAACCACAGCTGGTCACGACGTTCTGCGGGTGGCTTTGCAAGGTGTTTTCGTACTGTGCGCGCGCGGCGGGCAGGTCGCCCTGCTCTTTGAGAAGTTCGGCCAGACCGTTGCGGGCGAACACGTTTTTCGGATGGCTCTGCAAGGTGTTTTCATACAGCTCTTGCGCAGCGGGTAGGTCACCCAGCTCTTTAAGAATTTCGGCCAGACCGTTACGGGTCACGACGTTTTGAGGGTGGCTTTTCAGGGTGTTTTCGTACTGTGCGCGCGCGGCGGGCAGGTCGCCCAGCTCTTTGAGAACTTCGGCCAAACCACAGCTGGCCACGACGTTTTGCGGGTGGCTTTGCAGGGTGCTCTCGTACTGTGCGCGAGCAGCGGGCAGGTCGCCCAGCTCTTTGAGAACTTCGGCCAGACCGTTGCGGGCGAACACGTTTTGCGGGTGGCTTTGCAGGGTGTTCTCATACTGTACGTGAGCAGCGGGCAGGTCGCCCAGCTCTTTGAGAACTTCGGCCAGACCACAGCTGGCCACTACGTCTCGAGGGTGGCTTTTCAGGGTGTTTTCGTACTGTGTGCGCGCGGCGGGCAGGTCGCCCAGCTCTTTGAGAACTTCGGCCAGACCACTGCGGGCGAAAACGTCTTGCGGGTGACGTTGTAGGGTGTTCTCGTATTGCGAGCGTGCGGCGGGTAGGTCGCCCAGTTCTTTGAGCACATTCGCCAAGCCGTTGCAAGCGACCACGTTTTGCGGATGGCTTTGCAGCGTGTTTTCGTACTGCGCGCGTGCGGCGGCCAAGTCGCCCAGCTCTTTGAGAACTTCGGCCAGACCGTTACGAGCCACTGTGTCTTGCGGGTGGCTTTGTAGGGTGTCTTCATACAGTGCGCGCGCGGCTGGCAGATCACCCAGCTCTTTTAGAATTTCGGCCAGACCGCAGCGAGCCACCGAATCAACCGTGTTCAGCTCGATGGCGCGTTGCCACCAAGTTTTTGCTTGCTGCAGGTGCCCTGCCTCGGCAAACGCAGTGGCTAAGCTGGCAGCGGTTTTGCTTTGCAGCGCAGTTTGCGTTCCTTCTTGGGCTTGGCGGCTCAATAGCGCGTCAGCCCTTCGTTGAGCATTGTCGAGCTGGTGGCGGGTGATCAGTCGCGTGACATCGGCCAAAGAATTTTGTGTTGCGACAAAACGCGTATGTACGCTGCGCGGACTACTAGGTTGCGCTTGACTTGGTGCCACGCTGACAGAGCGCTTGTCATCGGCCTGAAGCTGCTTGTAGTCGGCAGAGGCTAAGCCAGATACATGCAATGCGGGCACATGTTGGCGCAGGAGCTTTGCCATGCCGTCAGCCCACTCTTTGGGCAAGCGGGCTTGTGCCCAATCGAACTGCAGTGCGCCCAACGCTTGAGTCGAACCCTGCTCGGCACATTGACGTACGGCTTCGCGCCCGGCACGCCCCAGCTTGCGCCAGCCCCCTTGCAAACCCGGGTTGGTGGCAACCCAAGCATCGACACCGCCGGGGGCGGGCCAAAGGTCGTGCGCAACGGCGTTCACTCTGGAGGGCAAAGCGGCCTGCTCCACAGCAACGCGCCATGCAGCCACAGCCCCCCCCATCAGCAGTGGCCAATGCTCCAGCATGTGTCTCAGCAAGGAATCCACAGCGACTTCATGCTGTGGCCATTGCCGGCCCAAGTCTGCCGTGCGATGCAAGGCGGTAAGAAGTTCTTGCCGCTTCACCAGTTCTTGAGCCGACCCGCTCGCGCAGGCCAGCACCATCGCCCGCCACACGGCCAGAAGCTGTGCAGAGGGCTCACGCAGGTGATTTGGTCCAACCTGACAAATGGCTGAGTCAAAATCGGCCTGCCAACGTCGTGTTAGCAGCCTGTCGTCGGTCTGCTGCTCGATCAACGCACGCTGCAAGTGCTGCATCACTCCTGAATGCAGCAGCGCAGTCGAACCAAGCGCCGTAACTGAATCAAAGGCATCTAATCGGTCAAACACCCCTTCATGTTGTGGCAACAAGGCACACAATCCGAACAAGCTGCGGCAGTACCCGGGCCAAGTGGCATCCCCCACTAAGGGCTGCCCCCGCTCGCCATCACTTATGGCCGTGTTAGCCTGGCCGGTGGCGCCGTCTGCAAGGCAGGTTGGCTGGTCTTGGGCTGTACGTAGGCATGCGTCCAAAGCGTCGCATACCAATTGCATGAAAGCTTCTAGTTGCCGTGGGTCTGGCTGCCACCATTGGTGCAACAGCTCCCACATCACTTCATGGGGTAGTTCTCCCTCGTGGCTCAAACGCGGCAAGCCGTAGCCGCACAGCCACTGATTGAGCACACGGGAGTCACGCCGTGCCACAGCATGCTCGAGTTGCACGGCCATGCGTTGCAGTGGGTGCGTGGTTGCCAATGGGTCATGCATAGGTCAAATGCGGTGGCTGTGACGGGTGAGCCAAGACTCCTCGGCTGGAAACTGGCCCTGCAGCGCTATGCGGTGATGTCGGCGTTGCTCAGGGAGGTCATCGTAAACCTGTTGTGCAGTCCAAGCTCGCGCGAGTTGTAGAACACAGGGTCTAACTGAGTCTACAGCTGTCTCCCACGGCAAGGCATGGTGCAAGACTTCGGTACAGTGATCTTCGGTTTGCCGAAGCGCCATACTCAAGCCCTGCGGGTGAGCTTGCGGGCTTGGAAAATGAAAGGCATAGCCGCCTGCATCAAGCGTAGTCGGACGGTATAGCAAACCGGCATCGGCTACCTTGTAGTCAAAAACCACGACCCAATTGCCTTGCACATAGTTGCCTAGACCTAAGGCACTGCATAACCGAGTGGCATCATTGGCATAGCCTGCAACCTCGTCACTGAGTGTGGCCCACCAAAATGGGCGTGGGCCTTGGCTGTCAATGCAACGCAATGCTAAACCAATGAGTTCCTTGAACTCTTCTTCCTCTACAGCATTCAGGGCCAGCGCCAGTCTGGCGTAGTCGACAGGTGCCTTCAAGCCATGAACAAGTCCCGCCGTGCCTGTGGCATCTGCCACAGAGGCGTCTAGCTCCGCCAACAAGGCAGACGATGCGCCAAGGGCTCGCCTAAACAGGCCAACAAAAGGCTCAACATGGCTCAGTCCGCGTCTGCTCGGCAAACGGGATTGGCTGCCTGTAAACCGAACTGCTGTCGCCTGCTGGATGTAGGCCTTCTCCCACTGCTGCCTTAGTGCGTGCAGCAAGTTGTTCGATGTGCCAACGCCGGCTGTCCATTGGGCTTGGGCCTGAGTCGTTACGCGCGCGTCCATGGCGAGGTTGGCTCCCAGGCATCGCTCGTCGACACGGGTGGCCGAATCTAGGCGCAATAGTTCGTCGGTCCATGCATGACTAATTGGTGCAATGCTGTCAAACAGCCAAGGGCTATTTTGATGAGGCGCTGAAACGTCAAATGTCATGACCCTAGGTTCAATGCGGAGCTTGGTTGATATGCAGTCTGCTTTAGACAGATATTATCTGTGGAACGCTCTCGTGGTCCTGTTGGGCTGCGGGCGGCGCGGCACCGCGAGTCGGACCATGTTGATTTCGTACGGGTGCCGTGTCGATTGCGTGCAGTCTATCAAGATCATGCCCTTTTCATGATCGTCGGAGTATTGCTCGGCATATAGGTGTGGCAAACAGCCGAATTGGATCTTCGCCAATACCTGCTCCAGCCAACTCAATCTTCTCAAGTACGATACGCAAAGAGGCATTGCGAGGAGAACAAAATTGATCGTCGGCATCGACCTGGGAACCACCAACAGTTTGGTGGCCGTGTGGCGCAATGGGCGCCCGGAGCTATTGCCCAATGCCTTGGGAGACGTGTTAACCCCCTCATGTGTCAGCCTTGACGAGGATGGCTCCGTCCTGATCGGGCGTGCTGCCAGGGAGCGCGCCCAGACCCATCCCGATCGCACTGCCAGGGCCTTCAAGCGCTACATGGGCAGCAACAAGACGCTGCAGCTCGGTGACCGGAAGTTCCGCCCCGAAGAGCTCTCCGCTCTGGTTCTCAAGTCCTTGAAGGCCGATGCCGAGGCGGCGCTGGGCGAACCCGTGACGGAGGCGATTGTCACCGTCCCCGCCTACTTCTCGGACGCCCAGCGCAAGGCCACGCGAGCCGCCGGTGAACTGGCCGGGTTGAGGGTCGATCGGCTGGTCAATGAACCCACGGCTGCGGCCATGGCTTGCGGGATTCACCAACTGGGCGCCGAGACCCGATTTCTTGTCTTTGACCTGGGCGGCGGAACCTTCGATGTCTCCATCCTGGAAATCTTCGAGGGTGTGATGGAAGTGCGCGCGTCGGCGGGCGACAATTTTCTGGGCGGCGAGGATTTCAACGATGTCCTGGTGGACCTGTTCTTCCAGCACAGCGAACTGTCTCCCAATCTCAAGCGCAACCACGGGTTCATGCAGCGCCTGGCCGCTCAGGCCGAGATCGCCAAGCGGGAGCTCGGTGCCAAACCGTCGGCGCGCATGGCCGTCCATGAGGCTGGCACGCTTCACGAATTCGAGGTCACCGAAGAAGCCTTCACCAGTGCGTGTGCGCCGCTGCTCAAGCGGTTGCGTGTGCCTGTGGAGCGCGCGCTGCGCGACGCCAACCTGCGCACCACCGAGCTGGACAACATCGTGCTGGCCGGCGGCACCACGCGCATGCCGATCGTGCGCCGGCTGGTGACCAGCCTGTTTGGTCGGTTCCCTGCGATCGACTTCAACCCGGACGAAATCGTCGCACTGGGTGCCGCCGTGCAGGCCGGGCTCAAGGCCAAGGACGCCGCACTGGAAGAGGTGGTCATGACCGACGTGGCACCCTACTCGTTGGGTGTGGAGGTCAGCAAACGCTTGTCCGCCACCGCCACCTCGAATGGCCACTTCGACCCGATCATCGAGCGCAACAGCCCTGTCCCCATCAGCCGGGTGAAAACCTATTTCCCCATCAACGCGGGCCAATCTCTGGTGGAGTTGAGCATTTTTCAGGGGGAAGCCCGCATGGTGAACGACAACATCCACCTTGGAAATCTCTCCATCGCGTTGCCGCCCTTGCCTGTGGACGAATGCGCTGTCGACGTCCGCTTCACTTACGACGTGAACGGCCTGCTGCAAGTCGAGGCCGTGGTGCAGAAGACCGCCGCCAAGTTCTCCTTGGTCATCGAGGGCAACCCGGGCGTGCTGACCCCCGAGGAAATTGCGCAAAGGCTCAAGGCCCTGGCTGAGATCAAGATTCATCCGCGCGAAGCGCTGGACAACCGCACCACCTTGGCGCGCGCCGAGCGCATCTACCAGCAGTTGCGCGGTGAGGTGCGCGAATGGTTGGCGCAGCAGATGCTGTCCTTCGACGCCGCCCTGGCCACGCAGGACAACCGCAAGATCACACCGATCCGCCAACGCCTGGAGCAGGCGCTGGACGCCATCGAGAATGACGGCACGCTCCACAACGATCCCAGTCTGGAGCCACGCTAGAGATGCGAGACATTGCCGAACTGTTTGCGCGGCTACAGCTCCGGCCAGACGCCAATGAAAGGGACGTGCGGCGCGCCTACGCACGGGAACTCAAGCAAATTGACCAGGAGCAGCAGGCGCAGGCTTTCCAGGAGCTGCGTGAAACCTACGACCAGTTGCTCTGGTGGGTGCGCCAGCAGCAGATGCAGGACGCCACGGCGCCAGAGGCGGATGCGCAAGACGCAGCGTCCCCCGCTTCCGCGAGCGGTGCTGGCGATGCGAAGCCGCCCGAAGCGCTCTCGGTGCCGCCGCCCGTTTCGTCCGAACCCGAGCACGAGGCGCTCCCCAGCAGCGAGGCGCTCGGGCGCCAGATGCTGGACCTGCTGGTCCAGCATCTGACCGAGAACAAGCTTCGGGACCGGCAAGCCGCCGCCGCCTTGCTGCGCCAGTGCCTGGACGATCCGCGCCTGGGCAGTGTGGACGCCGCCACCTATTTTGAATGGGGCGTGGCGTCCATCCTCGCCGGCGGATGGGCCCCGGGACACGAGTTTCTGTTCAGCCCCGCCATTGAAGGCTTCGGGTGGCGGGAAGACCGATCCCGCTTGCTTTGGTTCGGACGGCCGGGTCAGATTGTCGACGCCGCCATCAACGAGCTCCTCGCCTTCGATACGCAGCCCTCGGAGCACCGGGCTTTGCAGAAAGAAGCCATCCGAAAACTGCGAGGCAGCCAGCCACTGCCCACCGGCGAGCTGCTGAGGGAGCTGCCCATCGCGGAGCACGTGGTCGCGGCCTTCCCGAATTGGATGCATGTCATTTCCCGACCCGAGAGCTTGCTGGACTGGCGGCGCCGGCATGGTGAAGTGCCCACCTGGCGCAAGAAAATCGCCAACCGCCCGCGCCTCAGGTTGGTACGTCCTCCTTCTTCCACCGCCCCGGTCGCTGGCAAGTCCAGGAATTGGGGCATGGTGTTCCTCATATTCATGCTGGTCTCAGCCCTCGGCCGTCTGCTGGCCGGGCTGGCTCAGGATCCGTCGCCGCATCCCCGCGACGCTAGCGGCCCCACAACGCTGTCGTCTGTCCATCGCCCATCGCAACAAGAAGCGGAACTGCGTCAGCGAGCGCAGGCCGCTTTGGGCAACACGGCCACATCGCCAGACGCGCAACTGGTCGCTGTGCGCGCGCAAACCCGCGCGAGCGAGCTGGCCCATGCCATGCCCGCTGCCGCCAGCTGCCGAGCGGTTGCAACACATGCCCGCGACCACGCCTTGGCCCACGCACGCGGCGCCTTCAGCGCTGCGTTCGACCGCTTGCTGCTCGATTGTTTTGTGAAGAACCTGGGTGCCGTATCCGACGACATGGCAGACGTGGCCATGGAGAACGATCGGCAACGCCGTCGCGCTGACGCACCCGCCGTTCATGGCCGCAGCTATGGGGAGAAAATTGCGTTGGCTGTTCGCCAACACATCGACCACATGGAGGCGTCTCGAATCCCGGGCAATCCATCGGCTGAATTCGACGTGCGGCTGGCCGCTGACGGTGCCATCCAATCCGTGTCGCTGAAAAAAACCAGCGGTCACCACGCTTGGGATGAATCTGCCCGGCGCGCGTTGCTGCGGACCAAGTCATTCCCGCTCGACGTGAACGGCAAGGTCCCCGCGCAAATGGTGATCAACATGCGCCCCAGGTGATGCTCAATGCACCGGCCGCCCCAGCCGTTTGCTCGCCTTCGATATCCCGTAGTTCACCAGGCAGTACAGCGCCGCCACCACGAGGTACACGGGCACCAGCGAGTGGTAGTTGGCGATGAGCACCTTGGCGTTCTGCATCAGTTCACCATAGGTGACGACGTAGCCGAAGGTGGTGTCCTTGACCACGATGACCAGTTGCGCCACCAGGGCCGGGACGATGTAGCGAAGGGCCTGGGGAAAGACGACGGAGAAAAAGACCTGGGCTTCGGTCAACCCCAGGCTTCGCGCGGCATCGGTCTGGCCGCGAGGCACGGCAAGCACGCCCGCGCGGTAGACCTCGGCCACCACGGCGGCGGTGCTCAGGCCGACGGGCAAGGTCAGCATCCAGTAGGTGCTCAGCTTCAGCCCGATGGACGGAAGCACCAGAAAACACACATAGATGAGCAGCAGCGTCGGCGTGCCACGCAGGAACTCGATGGCCGCGATGCTCGGCCAACGCACGAGCCGCGTCCGCGCCAGGCGCCCCAGCAACAGCACCAGCCCGAGGGCCAGCGCGATGACGGCGGCCGTCGCCGCCGAGGCCATCGTGCCCAGCAGGCCTTTGGCCAGGAAGGCCCAGGTGGTCGGCCAGGCGAAGAAGCTCCAGAACCGGGCTTCAAGCTGCCCGGCCGTGTGGAACCGGAACACGATGCCCACCACCAGCAGGAGCAGCAGGGCCGCGGCGATCGCGCTCACCACCCGTGTGACGGTCTGGGCCTGGGGGCTTGGCGAACCAAACAGAATGTCTTCCAGAGGGCGGCTCATCGCAGTATCCGCAGCTTCTTTTCCAGGGCGGCGCCGGCCCAGGCGATGAGCAAGCCCGTCGCCACGTACATCGCGGCGGCCACCGCGAACGCGGCCATGCCGGCGGCGGAGTCGTTGGCGATCTTGGAGACGAGCGTGGTGAGCTCCCGCCCCGGAAACGGCACCTGCGACGCCAGCGAGGTTGACAGCATCAGCGCAATGAGCAGCGAGGTCATCGGCTGCACCACCGAGCGCAGCGCCTGCGGCAAGACCACCGCCGTGATGATGCGCATCGGCCGCATGCCCAGGCTGAGCGCGGCCTCCGCCTGGCCACCGGGCACGGTGTTGATGCCCGAGCGCAGGTAGTCCGCCGTGAACGCGGAGCAGACCAGCGTCAGGGTCAGGACCACGGCGGGTTCATAGTCGATCAGGACGTTGAGGTCGGGCAGCGCGAACACGATGAAGATCAGCAGCGCCACGCTGGGGATGTTGCGAAAGATCTCGACGTAGAGGGTCAGGATGAAGCGCAGCGGTGGCAGCGGCAAGAGCCGCAGCACGGTCACGGCCATGCCCAGCAGGAAGCCCGGCACGAACGACATCAGCGTGAGCTTCCATGTCAGCAAAAGGGCCTGCCCGAAGGCAGGCCCATGGTCGGCCAGGAGCCGGGCAACCTCGCCCATCGTTCAGGGCAGGGCGGGCG
>NZ_JBWKZH010000078.1:0-25961 GCF_059424305.1 Hydrogenophaga sp. GW456-12-10-14-TSB4
GGCCGCCTCGGGCCGGGGTTCGCGGGGGTGCAGCCGGGGCAGCCGCACGGTGAAGCAGGCGCCGCGGTGCAGGCCTTCGCTGTGCAGGGACAGCGAGCCGTCGTGCAACTGGACAATCTGGCGCGAGAGCGTCAGGCCCACACCCAGCCCGGCGCTGCCACGCTGCATGGACTGGTCCGCCTGTTCAAACAGGTCGAAGATGCGCTCCTGCATCGCCGGCTCCACGCCGATCCCGGTGTCGGCCACCGTCACCACCACCGAGGATCCCTCCGAGGTGAGCGTGAGATCCACGCGACCGCCGCGGGGCGTGTAGCGGCAGGCGTTGTTCAACAGGTTGGCGAACACCTGGGTCAGCCGGACCGCATCGCCGTCGACGTACAGGGCTTCGTCGGACGGGTGCAGCGACAGCTGAAGGCCGTGCTCGTTCGCCAGCGCCTGGGCGCCTTCGCAGGTGGTCTGCAGCAATTCGCCGATGTTCACCGGCGCGTTGTCCAGCGAGAGCTTGCCGGTGGCGACCCGCGACGCGTCCAGCAGGTCGTTGACGAGGCGCACGAGGTGTTCCAGCTGGCGTTCGAGCACCTCCAGCGCCTTGTCCCGCGACCTCGGCGACACGTCCGGGATCTGCAGCAGGGCCACCGCGCTGGTCATGGGCGAGAGGGGGTTGCGCAGTTCGTGGGCGAGGGTGGCGAGAAACATGTCCTTCTGGCGATCGGCCTGGCGCAGTTCGCGTTCCACACCCTGCCTCGTCTCCATCTCGTGCTCGAGTTCGCTGGTGCGCGTTTCGCACTCCGAGAGCATGCGGTTGAACGCATTGACCAGCACGTCCAGGTCCTTGTAGTGCGAGGCCGGCGCGCGCAGCGACCAGTCGTGGCTGCCGATCACGTCCTGCGCCACCGAAGTCATCTTCTCCAGCGGTGCGGTGATGCGGCGCTGCAGGCGCACGAACAGGGCGAAGGCCGCTGCCAGGCTCACCGCACTCACCGCCAGGGCGATCAGGGCGAAGTCGACGAAGCGCCGCCACACGCCGTGTTCGGCCTGGAGGTACAGCATGCCCAGGCGGGAGCCGTTGTGTTCGATGGGCCGGACCATCTCCAGCATCGAACCGCTGAAGCGGGGGCCCCAGGCGTCCGAGTCCAGGGCAATGCGGGCGCGCAGCGGCTGGTTCTGGGTGGTGTGCGAGGCGATCAGGGCGCCGTCGCCGCCGTACACCGCTGCCGCCCGGATCTGGGGCTGTTGCCTGAGCAGATAGAGGTCTTCCCAGACGGCCTGCGTGTCCCGGGAGGCCAGTGCCGCCACGGTGGAGCGGGCGATCAGATCGGCCTGCGTGCGCATGTCGGCGACGCCGGCGCGGCGGTACGCCATCAGCTCGTAGGTGAGCAGGGCGCCGGCGCTCAGCAGGATGGCCAGCACCGTGGTGAGCATGGCCGCCCGCGTGAGTTGCCGGCGCAGCGAGGTGGATCTCATGGCCCAGGGCTCAGGGAGGTGAACAGCTGGCGACTTTAGCAGGCCAATTCCGGCCACCGGCAGCCGAACTGTCCGGCACAATTTGGGCCTGGTTCCCGTTCTCTCAACCCTTTCACGAGCGCGCATGGCCGAAGCTGTTCCCGGATCCCTGTCCCCTGGCGGGCGCGCAGCCCCTGCCCCGCAGGCGGGCCCGGACCTGCCCTTCGAGGCCCTGTTCATGGCCTCGCCGCTGGCCGCCACCGTCTCCCGCCTGAGCGACGGCCGCCTGCTGGCGGTCAACGACGCCTGGCTGGCGCTCACCGGCCTGCGCCGCGAGGACGTGATCGGCCGCACCACGGTGGAACTCGGCCACTGGTCCAGCGCCGAAGAGCGCGCGCGTTTCGTGAGCCAGTCGCCCTCGACCGAGACCGTGCAGCACCTGCGCCTGCGCGACGGCCAGATGCACCGCGTGCGACTGCACTTCACGGTGATAGAGCTGTCGCTGGAGCCCCTGGCGCTGGTCTACATGACCGAGGCGACCCGTGAATTCGAGGCCACGGAAGCGCTGCGCGAGGCCAACCTTGGGCTTCAGCAGCAGGTGGAGCTGCACGCCGCCATCGAAAAGCTGGCGCGCGTGGGCCACTGGACCAACGCCCAGCACTCGGACGAGGTGGTGTGGTCGCTGGGCCTGTTCGACATCGCCGGCATGGAGCCGCGCGACCTGATCGCGCGCGCCGAAGGCCGGTCGGGCATCCACCCGGACGACTGGGAAGCCTGGGAGGCCGCGCGCCAGGCCATGGACGGGCGCCAGGTCGAATTCCGCTGGCGGCTGCCCGACGGGCAGCAGCGCTGGTTCCGCACCCGCATCGGCCAGACCAGCGTCGCCGGCAACCCCCAGACCGACTTCGGGGTGGTGCAGGACATCACCGCCGAGCGCGAGGCCAGCGAGCGCCTGGCCGAGCAGCTCAAGCTGCTGCAGAACGTCGCGGCCCGGGTGCCGGGCATGATGTACCAGGCGCGGCTGCGGGCCGACGGCAGCAGCACGATTCCCTATGTGAACGACATGGTTCGGACCATGCTGGAGATCGAGCCCGCCGATCTGGAACAGGACACCGGCATCCTGTTCCGGCGCGTGCATCCCGACGACCGGGCGGAGGTGATCGCCGCGCTGGCGGCCTCCGCGCAGCGGCTGATGACCTTGCGGCTGACCTACCGCGTCTGCCTGCCCACGGCCGGCACACGCTGGCACCACGTGGAGGCCGTGCCGCAGCGCGAGGCCGACGGCTCGGTGCTCTGGCATGGGTTTTCCACCGACGTGACCGAGGCGCGGCTGGCCACGCAGAAGCTGGAGCGGCAGCACCGCCTGATCGAGGCGGTGCGCCTGGCCCAGTCGGTGTACATCGAGGCGGAAGACAAGCGCAAGGCTTTCGAGGGGCTGCTGCAGTCCCTGCTCTCGGTGACCGGCAGCGCCTACGGATTCGTGGGCGAGGTGCTCTACACCGACGCGGGTGCACCCTACCTGCGCACCACCGCCATCACCAACATCGCCTGGGACGAGGCGTCCCGCCTCATGCACGCCAGCCAGGCCGACGCCGGCATGGCGTTCCGAAACCTGGACACCCTGTTCGGCCACGCCATGCTCACCGGCGAGCCCCTGATCGCCAACCAGCCGGCCATTCACCCGCACGCCGGGGGGCTGCCGGGCGGGCATCCCGGCCTGGACTGCTTCCTGTGCGTGCCGCTGGCCGTGGGCGACCGGCTGGTGGCCATGGTGGGCCTGGCCAACCAGCCGGGCGGCTACAGCGAAGACGACATCGAGTTCCTGCAGCCCTTGCTGGGCGCGGTGCGCCAGCTGGTGCTGGCCTGGCGCGGCCACATCGAGCGGCGGCGCACCCGCGAGCAGCTGCAGATCACCAGCGAGCTGCTGACCGAAAAGAGCGTGGACCTGCAGGCCACGCTGGAGAGCATCGAGCAGGGGCTGTGCCGGGTCGATGCGGACAACCGCATCACGGCCTACAACCACCGCCTGCTCGACATGCTGGACCTGCCCGAAGCCTTGTTGCAGGGGCAGCCCACGTTGGAGCAGGTGCGGCGCTTCCAGACCGAGCGGGGTGACTTCGGGCCGGGCCTGGCCTGGGTGGACCCGATCGCCCACGCCCACCTCATGCACGGACCGCCGGTGCCGCCGCCCGAAAAGTACTGGCGCAAGACGCGCGACGGCCGCACCCTGGAGATGCGTTCCCGGATGCTGCCCGGCGGCGGCATGGTGCGCACGTTCACCGACGTGAGCTCCTACATGCAGGCGCAGGAGGCCTTGCGGGACCAGCGCCAGCGCCTGGCCTGGGTGCTGGAGGCCACGCGGCCGGGCATCTGGGAAAACAACATGGTCGACAACGTGCTCACGGTCAACGAGCGCTGGGCCGAGATGCTGGGCTACACCCTGCGTGAGCTGCAGCCGATGCGCGCCGAGACCTGGGAAGCGTTGGTACAACCCGACGACCTGAAACGGGCCGACCAGATCCGCGAGCAGCACATCGCGGGCCTGCTGCCGTACTACGAGTGCGACATCCGCATGCGCCACAAGGCGGGCCACTGGATCTGGGTCAACACGCGCGGCCGGGTGCACAAGCGCGATGCGCAGGACCGCGCGCTGTTCATGTCGGGCACGCACCTGGACATCACCGAGCGCGTGGCCGCGCAGGAGCAGGTGAAGGCCCTCAACGCCAGCCTGGAGCAGCGGGTGAGTGCCCGCACCGCCGAGCTGGAGCGTTCCATGCGCGACATGGAGGCCATCTCGTACTCCATCGCGCACGACCTGCGCGCGCCGCTGCGCTCGGTCAACGGTTTCGCGTCCATCGTGCTGGAGGACGAAGCGGATCGCCTGAGCCCGACCGGGCGCGACATGTTCGAGCGCATCGCGCGCTCATCGCGCAACATGGGTCAGATGATCACCGACATGCTGGAGTTGCTGCGCGTGGTTCGCGTGGACCTCGAGCCGGTGCCGGTGGACATGCATGCGCTGGCGCAGTCGGTGGTGGAGGCGCTGTCGTCGCAGGCCAGCCAGGCCCGCATCGACATCCAGGCCATGCCGCCGGCCATGGGCGACGCCACCTTGCTGCGGCAGGTGTTCTCCAACCTGATCGACAACGGGCTCAAGTACTCGCGCCACCTCGCCCAGCCCGAGCTGGCGGTGGGTTTCGATTCGCGCCAGCGCGCGTACTTCGTGCGCGACAACGGCATGGGCTTCGACATGGCGCATGCCGAGAAGCTGTTCGGCCTCTTCCAGCGCCTGCATGCGGGCAGCAACGTGCCCGGCATGGGGGTGGGGCTGGCCATCGTGTCGCGCATCGTCGAGCGCCATGGCGGGCGCGTCTGGGCCGAATCCGCCCCCGGAGAGGGCGCGACGTTCTGGCTGCGCCTGCCGCTGGGCTGAGGCTCAGGCCGCGGGTTCTTCGGCGGCGTCCGGCCCGTTGGCGCGCTCGGCCGCGGCCGTCTTGCGGGCCTGGCGCACGGCGGCCTTGTCGCCCGCGCTGGCGAACTTGCTGTACTTGCCGGTCAGGCCGATCAGCTGGCCGTAGATCTTCGGGTTGGCGGCCAGGCATTCCTTCTGTTCGAGGAAGTCGGCCTCGCCGGTGAAGTTGCCGATCAGGCCGCCGGCTTCGGTCACCAGCAGCGCACCGGCGGCGACATCCCAGGGCGACAGGCCCATCTCGAAGAAGCCGTCGGAGAAACCCGCCGCCACGTAGGCGAGGTCGAGCGCGGCCGAACCGGGGCGGCGCAGGCCGGCCACGCGGGGCATCACGTCGCCGAACAGCTGCAGGTAGGTCTGGAAGGCGTCGCCCGGGCGGAACGGAAAGCCGGTGGAGATGAGGCAGTCGCGCAGCGTGGTGCGCTTGGCCACGCGGATGCGGCGGTCGTTGAGGTAGGCGCCGCGCCCGCGCGTGGCGCAGAACAGGTCGTTGCGCGAGGGGTCGTAGACAACGGCCTGCTCCAGCCGGTTGCCCACCATGAGCGCGATGCTCACGCAGTAGACCGGGAAGCCATGGATGAAGTTGGTGGTGCCGTCCAGCGGGTCGATGATCCAGACATGGTCTGCGCCACCGTGCTTGCCCGGGCGCTGGCCCGATTCCTCGGCCCAGATGCCGTGGTCGGGGTAGGCGGTGAGCAGGGTGTCGATGATCGCGGCCTCGGCGGCCTGGTCGACCTCGGTCACGAAGTCGTTGGTCTGTTTGACCGAGACCCGGACCGACTCCACGTCCAGCGCGGCGCGGTTGATGAGGGTGCCAGCGGTGCGTGCGGCCTTGATGGCCACGTTGAGCATGGGGTGGAGTGTGGACGACATGAATTGTGAACCTTGGCGCGCTCCGCAGGGGAGGGCGCGACTGTGGTGGAAGAGCGGGTGACGGAGCCCGGCGATGCGGGCGGCGACAATACCGGGGATTTTACCGTCCCCGCCCTTTTTCGCATGCGCACCCGTTTTGTCCTGATCCAGACCAGCCACGCCGGCAATGTGGGCGGTGTCGCCCGCGCCATGAAAGTCATGGGTTTCGACGACCTTGTGCTGGTGCAGCCGCGCTGGGCCAACGTGCTGCGCCGCGAGGAAACCATCCAGCGCGCCAGCGGCGCCAACGACGTGCTGGCCAAGGCGCGCATCGTGGACACGCTGGACGAGGCGCTGGAGGGCATGAGCCACCTCTGCGCCACCGCCATGACCCCGCGCGACTTCGGCCCGCCCACGCGCGCGCCGCGCGAGCACTTTGCCGGCCTGATGGGGGCGGGCGATCCGCCGGACGGGGTGGCCTTCCTGTTCGGGTCCGAGCGTTTCGGCATGCGCAACGAAGACGTGTACCGCTGCCACGTGGCCCTGAGCATCCCGACCGCGCCGAGCTTCGGCTCCCTCAACCTCGCGGCGGCGGTGCAGCTGGTCGCCTACGACTGGCGCCAGGCGCTGGGTGGATTCGAGGCGCCTGCGGTGGCGGTCGAGCGGCCGCAGGCCGATGCCCGGGCCCTAGCCGGCATGCTCGACCACCTGGAGCGCGCGCTGGTGGCGGTGGACTTTCTCGACCCCGAGGCGCCCAAGAAGCTCATGCCGCGCCTCAACCAGCTTTTCAACCGCGCCGCGCCCAGCGACGAGGAAATCCACATTCTTCGAGGTGTCGCCAAGGCCATGCTGCAAGCCGCCGAGAAGGCGAAGCGATAGACTGCCGCCATGTTCGACCGCCTCCGCTCCGACATCCAGTGCATTCTTGACCGCGACCCGGCTGCCCGCAGCACCTGGGAAGTGGTCACCTGCTACCCCGGTCTGCACGCCGTCTGGCTGCACCGCCCGGCGCACTGGTGCTGGACCCACGGCCTGAAGTGGCTGGGGCGGTTCATCTCGAACATCTCGCGCTGGTTCACGGGCATCGAGATCCACCCGGGCGCCAAGCTGGGCGAGCGCGTGTTCTTCGACCACGCCATGGGCGTGGTGGTCGGCGAGACCGCCGAGATCGGCGACGGCTGCACGATCTACCAGGGCGTGACGCTGGGCGGCACCTCGCTCTACAAGGGCACCAAGCGCCACCCGACGCTGGGCCGCGACGTGGTGGTGAGCGCGGGCGCCAAGGTGCTGGGCGGTTTTGTCGTGGGCGACGGCGCCAAGATCGGCAGCAACGCGGTGGTGATCAAGCCGGTGCCCGCGGGCGCGACGGCGGTGGGCATCCCGGCGCGCATCATCCCGAGCAAGACCGGCGAGAGCGCCGATGTGACCGAGCCGGGCCAGAAATTCCAGGCCTACGGCATCACGCAGGACGACGACCCCCTGTCGCAGGCCATGCGCGGCCTGATCGACAACGCCGCCGGGCAGGAGCACCAGATCGCGCTGCTCTGGCAGGCCATCGAGACCCTGGCCGAGGCGAAGAAGCGCGACTGCGTGCCGCAGGACGCGGCGCGCGAAGAGTGCTTCGAGGCTGAAAAGCTCAACCAGCTCGTGGGGAAGTAGGCCTCAGTGATGGTGGCCGTGCGCGCCATGCGCGTGGCCGTGGGCGATTTCTTCGGCGCTGGCCGCCTTCACGTCGATCACGTTCAGGGTGAACGTCAGGTCCTGGCCGGCCAGCGGGTGGTTGCCGTCGAGCAGCACGGTGTCGCCCTTGATCTTGGTCACGGTGAAGATCTGGCGGTTGCCCTGGTCGTCGCTGCCTTCGAGCTGGCCGCCCACCTTCACGCCGGGCGGGAAATCCTTCTTCGGGATGGAGGTCACCAGGCTTTCGTCGCGCTCGCCGAAGGCCAGGGCCGGCAGCAGCTTCACGGTGGTCTTGAAGCCCTTTTCCTGGCCTTCCAGGGCCATCTCCACGCCCGGCAGCGTGTTGCCGTAGCCGCCGTGCAGGTAGGCGCGTGGCTCTTTGCCGTCTTCGAGCACTTTGCCCTTGGCGTCAACGGCGCGGAAGGTGAGGGTGACGATGGTGTCTTTGGTGATCTTCATGGCGGGTCGCTGGAGAGGGTTAGCGGGCAGGGCGCACGGCGGACTTGGGGCGGAAGGCCTTGCAGACCTCGTCTTGCGTTTCAAGGTAGGGGCCACCGATCAGGTCGATGCAGTAGGGCACGGCGGCGAAGATGCCGTTGATGCGCTGCGTGCCGTCGGCGTTCTTCAGGCCTTCGAGCGTTTCGGCGATGGCCTTGGGCTGGCCGGGCAGGTTGATGATGAGGCTCTGGCCGCGCACCACGGCGACCTGGCGCGAGAGGATGGCGGTGGGCACGAAGGCCAGACTGATCTGGCGCATCTGTTCGCCGAAGCCCGGCATTTCCTTGTGGGCCACGGCCAGCGTGGCCTCGGGTGTCACGTCGCGCAGCGCCGGGCCGGTGCCGCCGGTGGTGAGCACCAGCGAGCAGCCCGCGTCCACCAGCTCGACCAACGTGGCGCTGATCTGCGCCTGTTCGTCGGGGATCAGGCGCGGCTCGAACGCGATGGGGTTCCTGAGCGCGCGGGTGAGCCAGTCCTGCAGCGCGGGCAGGCCCTTGTCCTCATAGACACCCGTGCTGGCGCGGTCGCTGATGGACACGATGCCGATGCGCACCGGGTCGGCGGGGGAGGCGGTGGTGGCGTCGCTCATGGCTGGTCTTCGTCGGTGGGCGCGCCGTCGTCGTCTTCGCCCTGGTTCAAGGTGGCCTTGACGATCTGGAAGATCTCGCGGTAGGCCTTGCCGTGGCGCACGGCTTCGCCCGGGCGTTCCTGGGTGGCCTGCGCGTCCTTGCGCGCCTGGCGGATCAGCGCGCGCAGGTGCTGCACGTCCGCGCCGGCGTCCTGTTGCAGCCACTGGGTGAGCGCGTCGTCGTCGCCGATCAGGCGGTCGCGCCACTGTTCGGCCAGGTGCAGCGAGAGCGTCTCCTTGGCCGAACCCTTGCTCTGTTCGTCGAGCGCGGCTTCCACCGCGGCGATGGTGTCCTCGTCCAGCGCGCGCATCAGCTTGCCGATGAACTGCATCTGGCGGCGGCGGCCCTCGAAGTTGGTGATGCGGCGGGCTTCGGCCACCGCGTCCAGCAGTTTTTCGGACAGGCCGAGTTTCTGTGTCAGGTCGGCGCGCAGGGTGAGCAGGTTCTCGCCCAGCGCCTGGAGGCGGTCGCTCTCCCGTTTCAGGTCGGTCTTGCTCATTTCGGCGTCGCCCTTGAGCTCGCGCTTGAGCTCAAGGTCCAGCTCGCTGCCCAGGGCGACGAACTGGCCACGTACGAAATAGCCTTTGGTGGGTTTGCGGGACATGTGGATCGTTGAATAGGCCTTCTGCGCGAACGGCAGCGGCCGGAAGGGGCGGCAAGTATCATAGCCGTCGACATGAAAAACCCCTCTCAAGCCCCTGCGGCCGACCCCCGTTCCCCCCTTTCCGGTTTCCAGTACGCCCGCAGCCAGTTCGAGGAACTGGTCGATCTGGCCCTGGGCCACGCCAAACAGCTCGGTGCTGTGGACGCGGCGGCCGAGGTCTCCGAGGGCGCCGGCCTGAGCGTTTCGGTGCGCAAGGGCGAGCTGGAGAACGTCGAGCGCAACCGCGACAAGTCCCTGGGCGTCACGGTCTACCTGGGACAGAAGCGCGGCAACGCATCGACTTCCGATTTCTCTGCCGCCGCAGTGCGCCAGACGGTGCAGGCCGCCTACGACATCGCCCGCTTCACCGCCGAAGACCCGGTCGCCGGCCTGCCCGATGCGCAGGACGTGGCCGACAGCTACCCCGACCTGGACCTGTTCCACCCCTGGGCCATCGACTCCGAAGAGGCCGCGCGCCTGGCGCTGGCCTGTGAGGCGGCGGCCTTCGCCACCAGCAAGAAGATCAGCAACAGCGAGGGGGCCGGCGTGTCGGCCCAGCAGTCGCATTTCTTCACCGCCCACCTGCGTGGCGGCGAGCGCGGCAAGCCCGGCATCTTCAGCGGCGGTTATGCCAGCTCGCGCCACAGCCTGTCGGTGGCGCCCATCGCCGGCCGCGGCGCGAACATGCAGCGCGACTACTGGTACAGCTCGATGCGCTCGCCCGACGAGCTGGCCACGCCCGAGGCGGTGGGCCGCTACGCCGCCGAGCGCACGCTGGCGCGCCTGAACGGCCGCAAGATCGCCACCACCGAATGCCCGGTGCTGTTCGAGTCGCCCCTGGCGGCCGGCCTGCTGGGCAGCTACGTGCAGGCCACCAGCGGCGGCGCGCTGTACCGCAACACCACCTTCCTGCACGACAGCCTGGGCAAGCGCGTGATGGCCAAACACCTGGACATCCTGGAAGACCCCCACGTGCGCAACGGCAAGGGCAGCTCGCCCTTCGACGACGAGGGCGTGCGCACCGCCAAGCGCAAGGTGCTTTCGGCCGGGCGGGTGCAGGGCTATTTCCTCTCCACCTACTCGGCGCGCAAGCTGGGCATGCGCACCACCGGCAACGCCGGCGGTTCGCACAACCTCACGCTCACCAGCCGGCTCACGCAGCCGGGCGACGACCTGCGCGCCATGTTGAAGAAGCTCGGCCGGGGCCTGTTCGTCACCGAGCTCATGGGCCAGGGCGTGAACTACGTGACCGGCGACTACTCGCGCGGCGCCTCGGGCTACTGGGTGGAAAACGGCGAGATTGCCTACCCGGTGCATGAGATCACCATCGCCGGCAACCTCAAGGACATGCTGCTGGGCATCGAGGCCATCGGCGCCGATGCCTACAACTACGGTGCGAAAACGACCGGTTCGATCCTGATCAACCGCATGAAGGTGGCCGGGAGCTAGGCCCACCCCCGCGCCGCGCCTGCGGCGCGTCACCCCCTCGAGGGGGCAATGCCTGTGGACCGGCGGAGCCGGATCCACGGCATTCTGGACCTGACCTCACGCGCCGGAGAGGGCCGCTTTCACGGCGGCTGACACCTGGCCCATGTCGGCCTTGCCGGCCAGGCGGGCCTTCACCGCGCCCATGACCTTGCCCATGTCGCCCGGGCCCTTGGCGCCCAGCTCGGCCACGATGGCCTTCACTTCGGCGGCCACCTCATCGGCCGACAGGCGCGCGGGCAAATAGGTCTGCAGCACGGCCATTTCAGCGGCTTCCTTGTCCACCAGGTCCTGGCGTGCGGCCTTGGTGAAGGCGTCGATGCTGTCCTTGCGCTGCTTGACCAGCTTGTCCACGATGGCGATGACCATGGCGTCGTCCAGTTCCACGCGCTCGTCCACTTCCTTCTGTTTCATCGCGGCGGTGAGCAGGCGGATGGTGCCCAGGCGCTCGCTGTCCTTGGCGCGCATGGCGGCTTTCATGTCTTCGGTGATCTGGTCTTTGAGGCTCATGGAGGCTCCTGGGATGGGGTCGAGGAAGGGATCGGAAACAAAAAAGCCCGCTTGAGCGTCCTCCAGCGGGCTTTTTCGCGACCGGGCGGCGAGGCCCGGTGGCGCATGCTCAGTACAGCTTCTTGGGCAGCTGCATCGAGCGCACACGCTTGTAGTGGCGCTTGACGGCGGCGGCCTTCTTGCGCTTGCGCTCGGCGGTCGGCTTTTCGTAGAACTCGCGGGCGCGCAGATCGGTCAGCAGGCCGAGCTTTTCAATGGTGCGCTTGAAACGGCGCAGGGCGACGTCGAAGGGCTCGTTGTCTTTTACACGGATGGTCGTCATTGGCGAAAGATATCCAGAATGCGCGGAAAGAGGATGAACGGGAAGATCGGGCCCGGGCGTCGTTTCCGCAAAATGTCCCGTCATTAACTAGTATTGGCCGACGGGGATTTGCCAGCAAAGCCCTGGATTATAGCCCTTTCCGCGCGGTTGGCTACCGCGGCGGAGCGTGGGTGGCGTTTTGCCGCAGGGCCGCCCCAAGGCAAAACAGCCCCCTCGGGGGCAGCGACCCGCGCAGCGGCGGAGCGTGGGGGTCACAACGCCTGTGCGCACGCGTGGGCGCTGGCCCAGGCCCATTGGAAGTTGTAGCCACCCAGCCAGCCCGTCACATCCACCACTTCCCCGATGAAATACAGCCCCGGCTGCTTCGATTCCAGGGTCTGGGAGGACAGATCCCGGGTGTCCACGCCGCCCAGCGTGACCTCGGCCTTGCGGTAGCCCTCGGTGCCGGTGGGCGTGAGCTCCCAGCGCGAAAGGCGCTCGGCCAGCCGGGCCAGGGCCTTGTCGGCGGCTTCGGCCACCGGGCGCTGCCAGTCGGCGTCCTGCTGCACCCAGGCTTCGGCCAGGCGGCTGGGCACCAGGGCGGCGAGCTCGTTGGCCAGCAGCTTGCGCGAGCTGGCTTTGGCGCGCGCCAGGGCGGCGGGCAGGTCGGTGTCGGGTGCGAGGTTCAGGCGGATCGGGGTGCCTTCCGGCCAGTAGCTGGAGATCTGCAGCACGGCCGGGCCGGACAGGCCCCGGTGGGTGAACAGCAGGTCTTCCAGGAAGGCCGTGCGGGCTTTCTTCTCGCCGGTCTCGATGCGCACCGGCAGCGCCAGCCCGGCCAGGCCGGCGTAGGGCGCCCAGCCGTCGCCGTCGAAGGTGAGCGGCACCAGCCCCGGGCGCTGCGCCACCAGGCGCAGGTTGAACTGGCTGGCGACGCGGTAGCCGAAGTCGCTCGCGCCGATCTTGGGGATGGACAGGCCGCCGGTGGCGACCACCACCGAGCGGCTGCGCACCGGGCCGCGGTCGGTGTCGAGCTCGTACAGGCCGTCGCCGCCCTGGCGCACCGCCTTCACACCGCAGGGCTGCCAGCGCTGCACGCCGCCGGCATCGCATTCGCGCAGCAGCATCTGGATCAGGTCGTCGGCCGAGCGGTCGCAGAACAACTGGCCCTTGTGCTTCTCGTGAAAGGCGATGCCGTGGCGCTGCACCAGGGCGATGAAGTCGGTCGGCGTGTAGCGCGAAAGCGCCGAGCGGCAGAAGTGCGGGTTGGCGCCCAGGAAGTGTTTGTGCGGGGCCTGCGGGTCGAGGTCGCGGTTGGTGAAGTTGGCGCGGCCGCCGCCCGAGATGCGGATCTTCTCCGCGACCTTGTCGCTGTGGTCCAGCACCAGCACGCGCAGGCCGCGCTGGCCGGCGATGCCGGCGCAAAAGAGGCCGGCCGCACCCGCGCCGATGACGATGGCGTCGAAATCTTGCATGGCGCGCAGTGTAGGCGCACCGCGCCTTCAGCCCGCGTGCCGGCTTCTTTCGGCGAGGGTGGCGGCCTTGCGCGTGAGCCCGTCGATCTCGCCCGTGATGTCCGACAGCACGTTGGCCACCACCGCGAACTCGCGGCCGTGCTGCCCGGCCCGCGCGGCCACGACCTGGGCGTTGAAGCTCACCACCTTGGCCTCCTTGGCCACGCTCTGGATGTCGCCGACGATGCCCGTGAGCTCTTTCATCATCGCGTCGGAGCGCGCCTTGGCGACCTCGTCGAAGGCGGTGGTCGCGGTGTTGAGGGCTTCGAGGATGCGGTCGGTGTGTTCCACCAGTTCGGTCATGGTGTTCGGCACGCGCGGGCTGTAGGCCTCGATCTGCTCGAGGGCGTTGCGCATGAGCTGCATGAAGGCCTCCACCACCGGGCCGACGCCGCGCGGACCGTGGTACGTCTCGCGGATCTTGCGGGCGCCCTGCGCTTCAAGCTGGTCCACCGTGCCCAGCAGGTGCTGCTGGCTTTCCTGGAACATCTGCAGGCTGCGCTGCGCGGCCTGCAGCCGTCCCGCATCGCCGTTGGCGGCGAGCACGGTCTGCAGGATCATGCGTTGCGAGAGCATGCGCTGGCGCGCGGCCAGGTTGACCAGGGACAGACCCGCGATGTGAGCGGGCGTGTCCTGGCGGGCGGCGGCGGGGCGGGGGGAGGCGAGGGAGGTCATGCCAGACCTCAAGCAATCGCCGGGCCACATGGCCGCGCGGCGGTGCTCAGGCGGTGCGCGCGATCGCCTCGGGGGACTGCACGGCCGCGATGCCCTGGACCACATCGCCGACCACGATCACGGCCGGGCTGCCCAGGCCTTCGTGTTCGATGGTGGCGCTGAGTTGCCCCAGTGTGGTGAGCGCGTGCCGTTGTTGGGGCAGCGTGGCGTGCTGGATCACGGCCAGGGGCGTGTCGGCCGGCAGGCCGCTGAGCAGGTCGCGCTCGATCTGCACGGCGCTGGACACGCCCATGTAGATCACCAGCGTGAGCTTGGCGTCGCGCGCGGTGGCGGCCAGGGCCTGCCAGTCGGTGCCGGCGTCGCCCGGCTTGGCATGGCCGGTGACGAAGACCACGCCGTGCGCGTGTTCGCGGTGGGTGAGCGGCACGCCCAGCGAGGTGAGGCCGGCCAGCCCGGCGGTGATGCCGTTGACCACCTGGACCTCGATGCCGGCGGCGCGCAGGTGCTCGACCTCTTCGCCGCCGCGACCGAAGATGAAGGGGTCGCCGCCCTTGAGCCGCACGACCATCTCGCCTTCCTGCGCGGCCATCACCATGAGCTTCTCGATGAAGGCCTGCGGCGTGCTCTTGCAGCCGCCGCGCTTGCCCACATGCACGATGCGCGCGCGCGGCGAGGCGTGGGCCAGCACGCCTTCGCTCACGAGGTCGTCGACCAGCAGCACGGTGGCTGCGCTGATGGCCTTCACGGCCTTGAGAGTGAGCAACTCGGGGTCGCCGGGACCGGCGCCCACCAGGGCCACGGTACCGGGCAGGAACTCAGACGGCGAGGGCATGGCGGGGAGCGGTTTCATGTTGCACGACCTCTCGCAAGATGTGTTCCACCTGCAGGGCGATCGGTGTGGGAAGGGGGGCCGTGCCATCGAGCACGGCGCGGATGTAAGCGGCTGTGTGCAAGGCGTCCACCGCAGGCAGTTCGGGCAGCTTGGCCAGCGGTCCGTCCTGCTGGGCCTGCACCTCGGTGCGCTCGCCGTCGCGGAACACTTCCATGCGCGGCGTGCGGCGCGCGTCGGCCACCGGTTCACCTTCGGTGCCGCGCAGCAGCAGCGCATGCGCGCCGGTGAGGGCCCAGGTGGCGGCCATCGAGGTCGCGTATTCGGGGTGGGTGTAGCTGCCGACGATGAAGGCCTTGCCTTCGCAGGGGTTCATCAGCTTCACGAGGCTATGGGCCGGGTTGCGCAGGCCGACCGCGCGGCGCACGTCGAGCAGGCGCTTGAGGCCGGGGCTGAGCACCTCGGTGGGCACGAAGCCGACGTCGCCCGCACCGAGCCTTGGCACCTGGCCAGCCGGGGGCACGCCCAGCGCCTCGAACACCTGGGCGGCGAACACGCGCTGGTTCTCGGTCGCCGTGCCATGCACCAGCACCGCCGCGCCCCGGCGCGCCAGCAGCAGGGCCAGCAGCGGCGTGAGCACCGGCAGCTTGCGCGCGCCGTTGTAGCTGGGCAGCACCACGGTGGTCAGGCCGTTGTCGGGCAGGCGGTGCAGGCGCGCGTGGGTGGCATCGAGGAAGCCGGCCATCTCGTCGGGCGTTTCGCCCTTGATGCGCATGGCCAGGCAGAAGCCACCGACCTCCAGGTCGGTCACGGTGCCGTCCAGCACCTGGCCGAGCAGGTCGGTGGCCTGCTCGCGCGTGAGCGAGCGGGCGCCGTCTTTGCCCCGACCGATTTCCTTGATGTATTGACTGATGGCCATGACTTGCGAATTTTCGCGAATTGTCAGTCAAGTTTGATGACTTATCGTTATATGGGCGCTCAGGCGGCTCAGGCGGCCTGGCGCTGGGGGGTGCTGGCGCGCACCAGCCGCTTGAGCTCGGGCACGCAGGAACCGCAGTTGGTGCCGCATTGCAGGCCGGCCTGCAGCGCCGACAGGCGCTGCTCGTCGCTGCCTTCGCAGCGGGCCAGCTGCTCCAGGATCGCGTCTTCGCTGACGTTGAAGCAGGTGCAGACCTGCCGGCCCTTGGCCACCACGCCCACGGGCGCCTTGGCCCCCGGCATGAGCAGCAGGCGGCCGTATGCGGCGGCGGGCAGCTCGTCCTGCAGCAGGGGCTTGATCCAGACCTCGGCGCGCGTGTCGCCCGCGAGCACGAAGGCCTCGAGCCGGGTGGACTCGCCCTCGCGCACCAGCCGCGCGGTGCGGCGCTGGCCCAGGCGCTTGTCCACGTAGCGCAGTGCATCGGCCGTCTGCAGGCCCAGCAGCGCCTCGATGCGCTCGACCAGCGCGGGCTCGGGCGCGTCGTGCGCCGCGGCGCGGAACAGCACGCCGGTGCGTTCGCGGCCGAACGGCACGCAGGACGCAAAAGGAAACTGCGCCATCAGCGCGCGCAGGCCTTCGCGCGCTTCCAGCGCCTTCGCCTCGGGCAGCCAGCCCACGGCCAGCAGCGTCCAGGGCAGCTCCGCCTTGAGCACCTTCACCGCCGCGTGCTTGAGCTCGGGCTGTTTGGAGGTGGGGCAGTAGGCCGAGGTGGTGAGCGCGTTGACGCCGGCCAGCGGCTCACCGGTGCTGCTCAGGCCGCTGAGGTACTCCGCGCCCCAGTGCATGGCGATGAAGGCCTGCGACAGGCCGATCTCGTCGGACGCCACGGCGGGCACCAGGATGGAACCGCGCTTGCTGGTCACGTGCACCAGGTCGCCGTCCTTCAGGCCGCGGCGTTCCATGTCCTGCGGGTGCAGTTGCACCGAGGGTTCGGCGACGTGGCCGAACAGGCGGCCCAGCGTGCCGGTGCGGGTCATGCCATGCCACTGGTCGCGCAGGCGGCCGGTGGTGAGCGAGAACGGGTAGCGCGACTCGCGCGGTTCGGCCAGCGGCACGAAGGGCAGGGCGGCGAAGCGGGCCTTGCCATCGGGCGTGGCGAACACACCGTCTTCGTAGAGGCGTTCGCGGCCCTGCGATTCGCCGGCTTTGAGCGGCCACTGCTGCGGTCCCTGCTGCTGCAGCATGGCGTAGCTCAGGCCGGTGATGTCGAGGTCGCGCCCGCGCGTGGATTCGCGGTGCTCCAGCCAGAGGCTCTCGGCATCGGGGTAGGGGAACAGCGTGGGCTGGCCGGGGCGCCAGCGGGCTTCGAGCCGCTGGGCGAAGTCGACCGCGATGCGCCAGTCGTGCCGCGCCTGGCCGGGCGCGGGCACGGCGGCGCGCACGCGGCTGATGCGGCGCTCGCTGTTGGTGACGGTGCCGTCTTTCTCGCCCCAGGTGGTGGCGGGCAGCAGCAGGTCGGCGAAAGCGCAGGTGGCGGCGGTGGCGTAGGCCTCCTGCACCACGACGAATTCGGCGCGCGCCAGCGCGCGGCGCACGGTGGCCTGGTCGGGCATGGACTGGGCCGGGTTGGTGCAGGCGATCCAGAGCGCCTTCACCTGGCCGTCGGCGGCCGCCTCGAACAGCTCGACGGCGCTCAGGCCGGGCTTCTCGGGCACCGAGGGCACGCCCCAGAGCGCGGCCACCTCGGCGCGGTGCTCGGGGTTGGCCAGGTCGCGGTGCGCGCTCAGCAGGTTGGCCAGGCCGCCGACCTCGCGCCCGCCCATGGCGTTGGGCTGGCCGGTGAGCGAGAACGGGCCGGCGCCGGGCTTGCCGATCTGGCCGGTGGCCAGGTGCAGGTTGATCAGGGTGGCGTTCTTGGCGGTGCCGCTGCTGCTCTGGTTCAGGCCCTGGCAGTACAGGCTGAGCGTGGCGGGTGCGTTGGCGAACCACTTCGCAGCGGTGAACAGGTCTTCGCGCCGCAGGCCGCAGGCCTGCGCCACGCGCTCGGGCGTGTGCTCGCGCACCAGGGCCTTGAGGGCGTCGAAACCGCTGGTGTGCGCGGCGATGTATCCGCTGTCGATCCAGCCTTCCCACAGCATGATGTGCAGCAGGCCGTGGAACAGCATCACGTCGCTGCCGGGCAGCAGGGGCAGGTAGAGGTCGGCCAGGCCCGCGGTGTCGGTGCGGCGCGGGTCGGCCACGATCACCTTCATGGCCGGGTTGTTCTTGCGCGCTTCCTCGATGCGGCGGAACAGCACCGGGTGAGCGAAGGCGGCGTTGCTGCCGACGATGAACAGGCATTGCGCGTGGTTCACGTCGTCGTAGCAGGCGGGGGGCGCGTCGGCGCCGAGCGTGAGCTTGTAGCCCGCCACCGCGCTGCTCATGCACAGGCGCGAGTTGGTGTCGATGTTGTTGGTGCCGATCAGGCCCTTGGCCAGCTTGTTGAAGGCGTAGTAGTCCTCGGTGAGCAACTGCCCGCTGATGTAGAAGCCGACCGCGTCGGGGCCGTGCCGTTCGACCACCGAGGCGAAGCGATCGGTGGCGAGGTCGAGCGCGGCGTCCCAGGCCAGGGGCAACGCGGGCGCACCGCGCTGTGCGCGCTGCATGGGGTGCAGGAGGCGCGTCTGCTGGGCGATCGCGGGCGAGGCGGTGAGGTGCAGGGTCTGGCCCTTGGTGCAGAGCTTGCCCAGGTTCGCCGGGTGCTGCGGGTCGCCGCGCACGCCGGTGATCTGGCTGCCCACGCTCTCGATCAACACACCGCAGCCCACGCCGCAGTAGGGACAGGTCGAGCGGGTGGTGATCGGGTTCATGCGGGGACGGTTCTGCGCTGAGGGCCGGCCACGGGCCGCGTGAGGTCGGTGGCCTGGGTCGCGAGCTCTTGCGCGTCCAGGTGCACCACGCCGTCCTCCACCTTCACCGCGAAGCGCGGTGTGCAGCCTTCGTCGGGCTCCTTCGCGCAGCCGCTGTCCAGGCCGATGGTCCAGTTGTGCAGCGGGCAGGCCACGTTCGTGCCGAACACGATGCCCTGGCTCAGCGGGCCGCCCTTGTGCGGGCAGCGGTCGAGCAGGGCGAACACCTCATTCTGGTCGTTGCGGAACACCGCCACGTCCAGCCCTTTTTCGCGCTGCACGCAGCGCGAGCCGAGCACGGGGATGTCGTCCACGCGGGCAATGGCAATCCAGTCGTTCATGCGGCGCTCCCTTCGAGCGAAACGGGTTTGATGGGAATGAACTGCCGCGTGTCGACGGCGGCCTTCTGGTGCTCGAACCAGGGGTCGGGCTCGCCGTCCAGCGCGAACAGCAGTTCTTCGTTGAGGGCCTTGCGGCCTTCGGCGTCTTCGAGGATGCGCTTCTTCACGTAGTCCAGGCCCACGCGGCTCACATAGTGCACCGTGCGCTCCAGGTACCAGCCTTCCTTGCGGTAGAGCTGCATGAAGGCGCCGGTGTACTCCAGCACCTCTTCGGCGGTCTTGAGCTTGACGAAGAAATGCGCCACTTCGGTCTTGATGCCGCCGTTGCCGGCGATGTACATCTCCCAGCCGCTGTCCACGCCGATGATGCCCACGTCCTTGATGCCGGCTTCGGCACAGTTGCGCGGGCAGCCGGAGACGGCGTACTTGACCTTGTGCGGTGCATACATGCGCCAGTGCGCCCGTTCCAGGTCCTTGCCCATCTGGGTGCTGTCCTGGGTGCCCATGCGGCACCATTCGCTGCCCACGCAGGTCTTCACCGTGCGCAGGGCCTTGGCGTAGGCGTGGCCGCTGGGCATGCCGATGTCGTTCCACACGTTGACCAGGTCTTCCTTCTTCACGCCCAGCAGGTCGATGCGCTGGCCGCCGGTGACCTTCACGGTGGGAATCTTGTACTTGTCCACCGCGTCTGCGATGCGGCGCAGCTCGTCGGCGGTGGTTTCGCCGCCCCACATGCGGGGGATCACGCTGTAGGTGCCGTCCTTCTGGATGTTGGCGTGGCTGCGCTCGTTGATGAACCGGCTTTGTGGATCGTCCTTGGCTTCCTTGGGCCAACTGCTGATCAGGTAGTAGTTCAGCGCGGGGCGGCAGCTGGAGCAGCCATTGGGTGTCTTCCAGCCCATGCCGTTTTGCACTTCGGCAATGGTGAGGTACTTGTTGGCGAAGATGGCATCGCGCACTTCCTGGTGGCTGTGCTCGGTGCAACTGCACATGGCCTTCTTTTTGGGCGTGGCGGAGTAATCGCCACCGGCGGTGAACATCAGGATCTGTTCCACCAGGCCGGTGCAGGAGCCGCAGGAAGCGCTGGCCTTGGTGTGCTTGCGCACCTCTTCCAGTGTGAACAGGCCCTTGTCCTTGATGGTCTTGCAGATGCTGCCCTTGGTCACGCCGTTGCAGCCGCAGACCTCGTCGCTGTCGGCCATGGCGGCGGCCTTGCTGTGGCCCTGGTGGCCCACGTCGCCGATGTTGGACTCGCCGAACATCAGGCGGTCGCGGATGTCGGCCACGCTGCGGCCATCGCGCAGCAGCTTGAAGTACCAGCTGCCGTCGACGGTGTCGCCGTACAGGCAGGCGCCCACGAGCTTGTCGCCCTCGATCACCAGCTTCTTGTAGACGCCGCCCGAGGGGTCGCTCATCACGATCTCTTCGGTGTGCTCACCGCCCATGAAGTTGCCGGCGGAGAAGAGGTCGATGCCGGTGACCTTGAGCTTGGTGGAGGTGAGCGAACCGACGTAGCGGCCGATGCCGAATTCGGCCAGGTGCGTGGCCAGCACCTTGCCCTGCTCGAACAGCGGCGCCACCAGGCCGTAGGCGATGCCGCGGTGCGCCGCGCATTCGCCCACCGCGTAGATGCGCGGGTCGGTCACGGTCTGCAGCGTGTCGCTGACCACGATGCCCTTGTTCACGTGCAGGTTCATGGACTCCGCCAGCGCGGTGTTGGGGCGGATGCCCACAGCCATCACCACCAGGTCGGCCGGCAGTTCGGTGCCGTCCTTGAAGCGGATCGCCTTCACGCGGCCGGCCTCGTTGCCCACCAGCTCCTGCGTCTGCGCGCCGATCAGGAAGCGCATGCCGCGCTGCTCCAGCGACTGCTGCAGCAGCTTGCCCGCCACGTCGTCGAGCTGGCGTTCCATGAGCCAGGGCGCGACGTGCACCACGCTGACCGTCATGCCGCGCTTCATCAGGCCGTTGGCCGCTTCCAGACCGAGCAGGCCGCCGCCGATGACGATGGCGTGCTGGTACTGCGTGGCGGCGTCGATCATGGCCTGGGTGTCGGCGATGTCGCGGTAGGCCAGCACGCCCTGCAGCTCCTTGCCCGGGATGGGCAGCATGAAGGGGTTGGAGCCGGTGGCCATGATGAGGCGGTCGTAGGGGGCTTCGATCACGCCGCCGTGGCCGTCGCTGGCGCGCACGATGCGTTTGATGCGGTCCACCTCGGTCACGGTCTTGCCGGCGTGCAGGGTGATGCCGTTGTCCTGGTACCAAGCCCAGTCGTTGAGCACGATCTCGTCCAGCGTCTGCTCGCCCGCGAGCACCGGCGAAAGCAGGATGCGGTTGTAGTTGGGGTGGGGCTCCGCGCCGAACACCGTGATGTCGTAGAGGTCCGGCGCGATCTTGAGCAGCTCTTCGAGCGTGCGCACACCGGCCATGCCGTTGCCCACCATCACCAGTTTTGACTTTTTCATCGTGGCTACTCCATCCAGTTTGTGATTCGCTAGGGCCTGGCCGGATGCCGGGTGCGCGCGAACGCGCTCGTGCCGGGGCACCGGAAAGGCAGGGATATGTGCATGGGTGCCGGCCAGGGGGCCGGGCTGGGGCGCGCCACACGGCGGGCCCGTTGTTTCGCTGCGCACGTCGTTGTGCACAGTCCCGCGACGCTGCGGTCGGGGTCGGACGCTTCGTCACGTCCGCCTCGTCAGATGCAAAACGTGTGCCATATCATCGAAACCCCCGCGAAAGCCGGTGTCGGTCGCGCGGTCCGCCCGGCACGGCAC
Source organism: Hydrogenophaga sp. GW456-12-10-14-TSB4 (assembly GCF_059424305.1). Lineage (NCBI taxonomy): Bacteria > Pseudomonadati > Pseudomonadota > Betaproteobacteria > Burkholderiales > Comamonadaceae > Hydrogenophaga > Hydrogenophaga sp. GW456-12-10-14-TSB4. The sequence continues at coordinate 21,451 of NZ_JBWKZH010000078.1, forward strand.
GTGCTGGGGGCACGTGCATCGACACCGGTTTTTCTCTCACAAGTTCTTGATTCGTATGACATCTGCGCTGGTTTTTCGCAGCGGTGCCCTGGCCGCGCTGCCCCTGGCACAAGACCTCCAGGCCATCGGCATCGAGGTGCTTGCGCAGGAGGAGGACTGCAGCAAACTGGTGCAGGGCGCCGTGCGCCATGCACCAGATCTGGTGATCGGCGAGGTGTCCGCGCCCGGCGACGCCCTGTTCAAGGCCACGCAGGCGCTGGCCGACACCGCTCCCTGCCCGGTGATCGTGTTCACCAACGACAGCGACGCGCGCCACATCGAGCAGGCCGTGGGCGCGGGCATCCACGCCTACGTGGTGCAGGGCTACGGGGCGCAGCGGCTGCGCCCGCTGATCCATCTCGCGCAGGCGCAGTTCCGGCAAGGGCAGGCGCTGCAGGCGCAGTTGCGCGACGTGTCGCAGCGCTTCGAGGACCGCAAGTCGGTGGAGCGCGCCAAGGGCATCCTGATGCGCGCGCGCCAGCTGTCCGACGACGATGCCTTCCAGGTCCTGCGCACCGCCTCCATGCACAGCAACCAGCGGCTGGGCCAGGTGTCGGAACACATCATCCAGTCGGCCCGCTTCGCCGAGGGGGTGAACCGGGCCGGGCAGCTGCGCATGCTGTCGCAGCGCCTGGTCAAGCTCTACCTGCTGCGCCTGGCCGAGGTGCAGACCCGGCGCCAGGACGCCTTGCTCGACGAGTCGATCCAGCGCGTGGACACCAACATCGCCCTGCTGGACAAGACCGTTTCCGCCGCGACTTTCGGCGACCTGCTGGCCCAGGTGGTGGCCACCTGGCAGCGCCTCAAACCGGCGCTCAAGGGCAAGCCCGCCGCCGCGCAGCTCGCCCCGCTCGACGAGCTGGCCGAGCGCCTGCTGCAGGAGGCCGAGCGCCTGACCTCGGGCCTGGAGAGCGCGGGCGCCGCGCCGCCCCTGAAGGTGCTCAACATCGCCGGGCGCCAGCGCATGCTGTCGCAGCGCTTTGCCAAATGCGCGCTGATGGCGCCCGCCGGCGAGGCCGCGATGACCTCGGCGCAGCGCGATTTCGAGGCCGGGCTGGCGCTGCTCAACAGCCTGCCGCTGTCCACGCCCGAGATCCGCCAGACCCTCGACGCCGCCGGACGCGAGTGGGAGCAGCTGGTGGCCGGCGCGACGCACATTCAGCGGGCCGCCGGGCGGGATCGCCTGCTGCGGCTGGAGAGCCTGGCGACCGCCAGCGAGAACCTGCTCGAAGGCTTCGAGCAGCTCTCTGCCCACTACGAGCGCAGCATGCAGATGCTGATGGGTTGAGGGCGGCGCGCACCAATGTTGGGCATTCTTCTTGCTTGGAGGGTGCATGGCTTTTGACATCGACATCGGCTTCGTCTGCCAGGCGGGCCGCAAGACACCCAACGAGGACTTCTGCGCGGCCATGCTGCCGCCGCCCGGGCAGGAGGACATGGGATCCATCGTGGCCATCGCCGATGGGGTGAGCGCCGGTGGCCTGGGGCGGGAAGCGGCCCAGACCACCGTCACCAGTCTGGTGCGCGACTACCACGGCACGCCCGAAACCTGGGACACCACGGTGGCGCTGGACCGCGTCATCGGTGCGCAGAACGCCTGGCTGAGCGGGCTCAACCGCAGCCGCCGCCCGGCCATGGGCCTGACCACGCTCACCGCGCTGGTGCTGCGCGGCCAGTCGTACACGCTGGCCCATGTGGGCGACTCGCGCTGCTACCTGCTGCGCGAAGGCCAGACGCTGCAGCTCACGCACGACCACGTCGTCCACCACCCCGACCTGCAGCACCAGCTGCTGCGCGCGGTGGGGCTGGAAGACCACCTGGTGGTCGATTACGTGCAGGGCGACCTGCAGGTGGGCGACACCTTCGTGCTGCTCACCGACGGCGTGCACGGCCGCTTGGCCGAGCGCCGCCTGGGCGAGTGTGCCGACCCCTCGCTGTCCCCGCAGGACGCCTGCGAACGCCTGGCCAGCGCGGCGCTGGCCGCCGGCAGCGACGACAACCTCACCGCCATGGTGGTGCGCGTGCGCGGCCTGCTCGACCCCAACCTGGAGGACGCCAGCCGCCAGGCCCAGTCGTTGCCGATGGCGCCGCGCCTGAAGGTGGGCGACCTGCTCGACGGTTTCGTCGTCACCGCGCCCGTGGCCGACAACGGCATCAACCTGCTCTACCAGGTGCGCGACCCCGCTACGCAGACGCTGTACGCGCTCAAGACCCTGCACCCGGCCCGCGCCCACGACCCCGACGAGCGCGCCATGCTCGCGCACGAGGCCTGGCTGGCGCGGCGCATGCAGTCCTCGCGCGCGGCCGACCACCTGGTGGGCCTGCACCACAGCCTGCCCACGCGCCAGCCGCGCAGTGCCTGCTACCTGCTGTACGACTGGCACGGCGGCGAAACCCTGCAGCAGATGCTGGACCGCGCGCAGCGCTTCGGGCCGGGCCAGGCGGTGCAGGTCGCGATGCAGACCTTGCAGGTGCTTGGCCGCCTGCACCGCCAGGGCGTGATCCACCGCGACATCAAGCCCGCCAACCTGCACCAGGGCGACGATGGCGTGCTGCGCGTGCTCGACCTCGGCGTGGCCCTGAGCGGGCGCGAGCCCGAGAGCATGCGGCGCCTGCACGCCGGCACGCCGAGCTACGTGAACCCCGAGCAGTGGGGGTTCGGCCCGCGCTCGCCCTCGGGCGCGCCCGACGCCGCGGAGCCGGCGCTGCCCGATGCGCGCAGCGACCTGTTCGCACTGGGCGTCACGCTCTACCAGCTGCTCGCTGCCCGCCTGCCCTATGGCGAGGTGCTGCCCTACCAGGTGGGGCGCTACTACCGCGACCCGACGCCGCCCAGCCGCCACAACCCCGAGGTGCCGATCTGGCTCGACCACGTGGTGCTCAAGGCGGTGTCGCGCGACCGGTCGCAGCGCTTCGAGACCGCAGAGGAGTTCCTGCTCGCGCTGGAGCGCGGCGCCTCGCGGCCGCTGACCCTGCCGCCGCCCTCGGCGCTGCTGCGGCGCGACCCGACCACGCTGTGGAAGCTGCTGCTGGCGGTTAGCGTGCTGTTCAACCTGCTGCTGGTCTACTGGCTGCTGTTCCTGCCGACCTAGGCCGGGTCATGCACTGCGTGCGCGGCCACCTTTTTAGTTGCGGCACGCTTCGCTTAACTTTGCTGCGCAAAGTGAGCCTCCACTGAAAGTGAGGCACAACGCTGCGCGTTGCAACGGCTGCGCCGTTCACGCACTGCGTGCGCGGCCTCCCTTTTCCGCCCATGTCCGCGTCCAGCGGATCTGCATGAACCGCATCATGCCCAGCGCACACAGGGCGAGCACCGCGAACAGCGCGAAGCCCCAGAAGTAGGTGCCGGTGTATTGGCGGGACAGGCCCATGGCGTTGGGCACCAGGCCGCCGCCGAGGGCGCCGATCTCGCCGATCATGGAGCCGGCCACGGCCGTGGTGAGCGGCCAGCGCAGCGGCACCAGCTGGAACAGCGCGCCGTTGCCCGCACCGAGCGCGGCGAAGCACAGCATGAGCAGCAGCGTGGTGACCACCAGCGAACCGCCCGCCAGGCCGCAGGCCAGCAGCGAGCCGGCGATGACGATCAGCACGGCCGTCAGGGTGTTGATGCCGCCCCAGTGGTCGGAGATCCAGCCGCCGAAGATGCGCAGCGCCGCCCCCATGAAGGCCGCCAGCATGGTGAGCTGGCCCGCCTGCACCTTGCTGACGCCGAACTGGTCGTAGTAATAGCTCGGCAGGAAGGTGGTCAGGCCGATGAAGCCGCCGAAGGTGATGGCGTAGATCGCGCTGAAGGCCCAGCCGTCCTTCTCGAACAGGCAGGCCGCGTGCTCGCGCAGCCCGGCGTGTTTGTCCACGTCGTCGGGCTCGCGCGCGAAGACGATCATCACCGCCACGGGCAGCAGCAGCCCGAGCGCGGCCATGCCGTAGACCGACTGCCAGCCATAGGCCTGGGCCAGCTGCGGTGCGAACAGCGCCGAGAGCGAGGTGCCCACGTTGCCCGCGCCCACCAGGCCCATGGCCAGGCCCTTGTAGCGCGCCGGGAAAGAGCCCGAGCCCAGCGACAGGGCCACGCCGAAGCTGGCGCCCGCGATGCCCAGCAGCACGCCCATGGCCAGCAGGTCGTTGAAGGTGTCGACGAAGAAGTAGCCGAACAGCAGCGCGATGGCGATGCCGCCCATTTCGACCAGCGTGGCGTTCTTGCGGCCGATGTACTGCGCCAGCACCCCGAGCGGAAAGCGCATGAGCGCCCCGGCAAAGATCGGCACCGAGAGCATCACGCCGAGCTGGGCCGGGCTCAGCTGGAGCGCGTCCTTGATGAACGGGGCCATGGCCCCGTTCGTGACCCAGACGCCGCAACAGTAGGTGAAGTAGACGAACGAGGCCAGCAGGGTGGGGCTGTGGCCTGCTTTCAGGAACGCGCGGAAACCCGCCATGGCATGGACCTTTGTGAGAAGGGGTGGGGGGAACGGATC
>NZ_JBWKZH010000079.1:0-25058 GCF_059424305.1 Hydrogenophaga sp. GW456-12-10-14-TSB4
CCCCCCCCCTCCGCACCCAAGCCAACGTTTGTGGTGACCGGAGGAGCGGACGGGCGCGTGGTGTTTGGCGGCACGGCGACCGGGCCCATCACCATCACCATCAACGAAGCCGATGAGGTGAGTTTTTCCCGGGCAGGGGTGTCGGCGGTCACAACGGTAAACAACATTGCCAGCAAGACGCTGGATGTCCCCCCCGGTACAGAACTGGTGATCCAGCTGTCGGGGTCGAACGCTGCAGACACCTACACCCTCAACGCCCCCAATGCCGCCGTCCTGCGGTTTGTGGGCAATGCCGGCGCCGGGCAGGATGTACTAAACCTCGTGATCGAGAGCGCGTCGGCGAATCCCGACCTGCGCACGCTCAGGCTAGATACTTCGCGCCTCTCCGATGTGCAGAAAATTCGTTTCGTGTTTCCTGAAGACGCGCGCGATGTGGTCAAGCTCACGGCAGACAGCCGGCTGACGGGTTTCAACGAGATTGAGGTCTCCAAAGGCGGTGTGGACCTGAGAGCCGTGGACATTGCGCCAGGGGTCGAGTTCATCGTCAACTCCACGTTGATCGTGACGCTGGAGCAGTTCAAGGCCATGGCTTCGCTGGTCAGCGTCACAGAACTGGGTAAGCTGACCATCAGCCTCACACAGCAAGAAGCGCTGGACGGCGCACTGGCGATCTATCTCGATTCAGACGCCCCCAAGCCCATCCTGATCGGCACCACCGTCACGGTCGAGGCCCCCGTCACGGTCGACGGTGTGACGACAGTGGCTGTGTTGCCGAATCCTGAAGCGCTCTCGCAAATCGCCTATCCGAGCATCCCGGGCATTGCGGTCCTGATTGATGGCTTGCAGGGCCAGATCGACGCCCTGCAAACCAGCACCAGCGCCGACGTAGTCCAGCTCGCGGGCGATCTGCAAACGCTCAGCGCCAGCCACACCGCCCTGCAAGCCGCCGTGACCGCCCTGGCCGTCACGGTGTCGAGCGGCAACACGGCGCAGGCAGCCGCCGTGAGCGCGCTGCAGACCGCGCTGCAGAGCGCCGACGCCGCGCTGGACGTCAAGATCACGGCCCTGGCCACCCGCCTGGACGCCGACATCGCCGACCTGCAGACGCAGATCACCGACCTGCAAACCGGCACCGGCGCCGACCTGAACCAGCTCACGGGCGATCTGGAAACGCTCAGCGACCGCCACACCGCCCTGCAAACCACCGTGACCGCCCTGGCCGCCACGGTGTCGAGCAACAACATCGCGCAGACCGCCGCCGTGAGCGCGCTGCAGGCCGATCTGGAGAGCGCCGACGCCGCGCTGGACGACAAGATCGAGGCCCTGGCCGCCCGCCTGGACGCCGACATCGCCGACCTGCAGACGCAGATCGACACCATGGCCGACAACAGCAGCCCGGCGCTGGCTGCAACGCTGGACTCCATAGCGGGGCTTAAGGCCGCCGTGACCGCGCTGCAAGGCTCGGGTTTGGGCGACCCGACCGACCCCAACTCGGTCGCTGGCCAGTTGGCGGCCATGCAAAGTACCATTGAAGCGCTGCAGGCTCAGCTCGATGCCCTGGGCGCCGAGCCCACGCCATGGACCGGCGATCCTTTGCAACTCAGCGCGGCCGGCATCTTCGGTGGCCTGGGTCTTGAGGTGGATCAGTCACTCCCATCCACACTCACGCCCGCCGACGTGGCCTTTGCCTGGCTGCTGGACGCCAACGACCCGACGGGCAACGGGCCGATCACGGTGACGCTGGCCGACGTGACCAACCCCTTGGGCTACACCGTGCCCGACGGCATGCTCTTGCTTAGCCTCAGCGACGTGTATGTGCTGATGTTCTCGAACACGCCACTCACGGACGATGAGATGCGGGCCTTTATGACCGAGCACGGCGTGGGCGCGAGCGGCAGTCCGGCGACCCTGATCGACCCGGAGAGCTACCTCACCGATTTTGGTACCGGCGGCGACGTGGTAGTTGTGGGCGGCGATGTGCTGCGCAGCTATTTGTTGGCCGCTAACGTTAACGACCCGACGTTTGACGTCGAAACCGCGATGGCCCAGCACGCCTACCCGATCAACCTGGCAGCGGGCGAGGGCCCTGCCAGCGTCGGCTTCACCGAGGCGTTCGAGCAGGCCGTGGCCGGGTTCGACGCCCGAACCATCGACCTCACGGTTACCACCCCGCTGAGCCTGGCGCAAGCGGTGGCGCTGGCCAACCAGGGTTTTGATCTGGAGACTCAGGTGGTCTACAGCTTGCGCGACTATTTCAGCTCCGTGCAAGCCGCGCTGAGCAACCCCGCGCAGCGCACGGCACTGGTCAACGCGACCGAGGTGGTGGCGCAGGGCAACGAAAACCCCAACGCGATGGACTTCACCGCCTTCGATGCATCGATCGGGCTGCGCATAGAAGGCGGCGCGGGCGACGACAGCATCAACGCCGGACGGGGCAGTGACACCGTGGTCGGTGGCCTGGGCAGCGACACCATCCGCCTGACCACTGCCGACACGCGCTTGGACGCGATCGTTTTTGAAACCACGCTCGACGGTGGCGGCCAGCCCGTGGTGCGGCTGGCCTTCTCCACCGACGCCGACCCCAGCACCGGCGACTACCGCGCCGGCGGCCAGTTGTCGGTGCGCATCAACGGACGGACCATTTCGGCGCCGGTGGTGACCAACGACGCAGACGCCAGCCTGCGGGCGCTGGCCGACACCATTTCGCAACAACTGGGCGCAGACGGCTCCCGCCTGCTGGCCGACGTGGTCGTCAAGGGCGACGGCGTCATCCACCTGGTGGGCCTCACGCCGCAGACCGAGCTGCACGTCACCTCCAGCGGCAGCTTGTCGGCCCGCATCAGCAACCCGGGGCAACTCCACGCCGAGACCGTGAGCTTCAGCACCAACGACGCCGACTACACCGCAGAGACCTACCGCAGCGGCGGTGAAACGCTGTCACGCTCGCTGCGCATCAGCGTGACAAAAGACACCGACACCTACGAGGTTGAGGTGGCCATGGCCGATACGGCAGCGGCCAGCCTGAACGCGCTGGTCACGGCCATTCGGGCCGAGATCGCGGCCGATGCGAGCGGCACCGGTATCGCCCAGGCCATTGGCAGCGTCAGCCTCAACCCCGACACCGGTGTGCTCACTCTCACCGCCGCCGAGGTGGGCGCCGACAGCTTCGATGTGACGGTGGCAGAACTCGACATGGCCGGCATGCAGGAACAGCGTTCGGTGGTCTTCAGCGCCGATCCGGACGACTACTTCACCGGTGGCCGGCTGCGCTTCACGCTGGATGCCGACGGCGACGACAGCACCACCGCCGACCGTGTGCTCATCGAGGCCGACATGGTCGCGGGCGACCCCCTGGCCTCCCTGCAAAACCTGGTGGACCGCATCGCCATCTCGGGCAATCTCGGCGACGTCGTGGTGCCGGCGGTGCTGGAAGGGGCGGCCATTCATGAGGCCTTCGTGGCCCAGGCGAGCACCACAGCGACCTCGGCCTCGTTCGCGCTCAACCTCGCCGCTGGTGAGCCCTTCCTCATCAACCAGCTGAATTTTGGGCTGTTCACCGCCGCCATGACCGGCACGACCCCCCTGGACTACGTGGTGTCCACCTTCGACGCCATGGGCTTGCCGGTCTACCCCGGCGTGACCCTGCAATACCCTGGGGACCCGACCCGGACCGTCAATGCCGTGCGGGTGGACAACATCCAGGCCCTGGTGGATGGCCTGAACAACGGCCGGGTAATGGCCACCTCGAACTTCCAGGACTTTTATGACGTGGCCCCGTCGCCCTTCAACTACAGCTACGACGAAAGCACCGGCCTGCTCACCGTCACGCTGGATGTAGGCTATCAAATGCTGGAAGCGCGCCAGGACTGGGAAGTCGCGCGCTTCAACCTGGCCGAAGGCATCACGCTCACCGCGCTAGAAGAGGGCGTGGGCCGCTACACCGTGAGCGGCATTGAACTCGACGAGTTTGGTACCCAGGAGGTCGAGACGGTGCACTTCAGCACCAACAACGCCGACTACTTCGAGGGCGGCCAGCTCCGCGTGACGGTCAACGGCCAGCTCTACGAAGCGCCCATGTCCACCGCCAGCGGCCACACCGCGCAGCAAGCCCAGCAAAGCCTGGTGGACACCATCAACGCCCACGCCGAGCGCAGCGTGAACGCCGAGCTTGTGACGGAGCTGGGCGAGCGTGGGTCGGTGGGCCGTGCTTTGGACCAGAGCGGCGTATACGTCGACTTCCAGTTGTCGCCCGGTCTGGGCAACGGCGCGATCCTGGTGCAGCGGGGCTTCACCGTGATCTTTCGCGACGGCGCCAGCAACTTCGCTGAGTACACCGTGGAAGGCCCGGCAACCGAGACCATTATGGGCGACCCGTTCGTTCGCTTCGCGTCGATGGACGCTTTCTTCGACGCGTTGATGGCCTCACCCAACCTCGTCGACTTTGGGTTTCAACCGCTGGGCGACTACACGGGCCCGGTCCTGGTGCGTCCGTCGTACGACGACAACACCGGCTTGCTGCGTTTCGAAGGGCTTGACGCCACGGTTGCCGGAACCACGGGGTCCTTGAGCTACGTGCCTGTGCAGTTCACCGGCGACATCCGCCTCACCGCCACCGAGCCCGGCCTAAACGGCGTGGTGGTGGCGGGCGCCGAGATCGACTTCGCAGGCATCGCCCAGCAATCCAGCGCCAGCTTCAGCACCGTGGACGCCGACTACTTCGAAGGCGGCCAGGTGAGCGTGAGCTTCAGCAAAGGCTCGGCCACCGAAACGGTGACTGTGAACATGGTGGCCGGCAGCGCCAGCCAAACCCTGGAAGCGCTGCGCGCTGCGGTGGCCCACGAACTGGCCGCCAGCACCGAAGGCCCCGCCGTGCTGCGCCTGGCGGCGACCGGGCTCACCGACGAGACACTGGCCCTGTCGCTGGAGTACGCCTTCGACCTGGACGGCGATGGCACGCCCGATTACAGCGGCAGCATAAACACCGTCGGCCCCGTCCAGGACATGCTCCAGAGCATGGTGGACGGTTCCGCGGGGCGCCTGGCTTCTGCCGAGCTCGTGAACGGTGAGCTGGTGATCACCACCACCGCCACCGGCCCGGACGCCTTCATCGGTGTGGGTGGCGACGCCAACGGGGACCCTGTTGAGCGCGGTTTCTTCCTGCAGCCTGTGATGTCCATCGGCGTATCCGGCATCGACGTGAGCGCCAGCGGCAGCACTGGCAGCGAGGGCCGCCTGGAAGGCATCGTCGGCGACGTGAGCCTGAGCGGCGGCACCCTGAGCTTCACCGCCGCGGGCGTGGGCCCCGATTTCTTCTCGCTCGACGAGGTCAGCGCCACTGTGCTGGCGCAGCACCAGGTCTCGGCGCTGGACTTCAGCGGCGCCAGCGACGGCGATTTCCGCGACACCGTGTACACAGACGGCCTGGGCGGCGAGGTCAGCGTGAGCGTGGCCGGGCAAACCGTGACGGCCGCCATGGCCAACGGCAAGGCCGCCACCCTGGCCAACTTGCGCGACGCGCTGGTGATCGCCCGCGACGGCGAATATTCTGTGGACAGCACCGTGGCGCTGACGGGGCAAGACACGGGTTCGGACCTGGTGCCGGGTGCGCCAACGCCTGCCCAAGGCGCGGTGCTGTCCATTGACCTCACCGATGTGGCCGAGGGCAGTTTCAGAACGGTCTCGCTGATCTACACCTACGCGGCATCGGCCGCAGGCAATCCGGAGGACTACAGCGTCGCCGTGTCCGGACTGGATTCGGTGAATCTGTCGGTTGCGCTGAGGGACCTCGGGCAGGTCTTAGACGGGCGACTGAACGTTGCCTACAACCCCGTGACCCATGTGGCCACCTTCACCACGGTGGCCACGGGCAGCGGTGTCACGCTGGCCATCCCGCCTTACAGCCTGGCCCTGTACCAGGGAGAGGATCCCAGCAGCTTCCCAAGCCAACTGCTCGGCGACACCGGCGCCGATGTTGGACCCGCTGGTCCCGACCTGCCCCCCACCGCCGCCACGGTGGAGCTGGCTCTGGCCGTTGCAGGCACCGACCGCCTCGCACCCGCGCCGGTGGTGATCGACCTCGATATCAACGGCGTGGCGGTGACAACCTTCTTCAACCCCGGCCCTGGGGCCACCGTGGCCGACCTGCTGGCCGTCATCGGCAACATCGAGGGTGTGGCCAGCGCCACGCTGGCCAACGGCACGCTGACCCTCACCACCGACGCCACCGGCGCCAGCGCCTCGCTGAGCGTAGTGTCCCTGGACTTCCGCACCGCCAGCTTCAGCACCGAGCCCGTGGCGGCCATTGCCAATGCGCTGGGCACGGTGACCATCGACGGCGACACCCTGGTGCTCACGGCCAAGAACGGCGGTGTGGACCCGCTGCAACTGAGCGGCTTTGCCGGCACGCAGGAAGACGCGGCCGAGAGCAGCCCGCACATCGTGGACCTGGTGTTTGCCAATACCTCTTTGCGAACCGCCGCGCCAATCGGATGAAGGTACTCGTGCATGACGGCATTGGCGTGTGGCTGGCCGCACGGCGCCTGAACAGTGGAAAGTTCATCTGGCCCAAGGACATCACCGGCACGCTCACGTTAAGCCGTGTCCAGCTCGATGCTTTGGTGCTCGGTCTGCCGTGGCAGCTCGTTGGCGAGGCCGGCGTCATCACGGTGTTGTAGCGCGCGTCCATTGCGGAAAGCGCCCATGGCAATCCGAGCAAGGTTCTGGGACGATCACTCCTCGTGATCGCCGACGACCTCGAAACCCTCGACTCCCAGCAGCTACGCGAACTGTTGCGCGCGGCGCGCGCGGATGCCGCGTTCAAACAGGCCGTCATCGAGAAACTCACGCACGAGAACGCGATCCTCAAGCGGTTGAAGTTCGCCGCGCAAAGCGAGAAGTTCAACCCCGAGCAGAAGAGCCTGCTGGATGAGACGCTGGACTGCGACCTGGCCGCCGTGGCCGCCGAGATCGATCAGCTGCAACCCGCCGGCAAGGCTGCGGGCCAGAAGGAAACGCCCAAGCGCCAGGCGTTGCCCGCAAACCTGCCGCGCCGAGAGGTCCGCCACGAGCCTGAGAACACCGTCTGCACCTGTGGCGAGCCGATGAAGCGCATCGGCGAGGACGTGGCCGAAAAGCTGGACTACCAACCCGGCGTGTTCACGGTGGAGCGCCACATCCGAGGCAAGTGGGCGTGCCGCTGCTGCGAGAAGCTGGTGCAGGCACCCGTGGCGCCTCACGTCATCGACAAGGGCCTGCCCACGACGGGACTGCTCGCGCAAGTGCTCGTGGCCAAGTACCAAGATCACCTGCCTCTGTACAGGCAAGAAGCGATCTTCGAGCGCGCGGGGCACGCCCTGGCGCGCTCCACACTGGCCCAATGGGTCGGCGAATGCGGCGTGCAGTTGCAGCCCTTGGTCGACGCGATGCGCCAAGAGCTGCTGCGCCAGGACGTGCTGCATGCCGACGAGACACCGGTGGCAATGCTCAAGCCCGGCCACGGCTCGACGCACCGGGCCTATCTGTGGAGCTACTGCAGCACGCAGTTCAATCCGCTGAAGGCCGTGGTCTTCGACTTCGCGGACAGCCGAGGTGGGCAGCACGTGCGCGCGTTCCTTGGCTTGCCTGGGACGGTGCAGCAGCCAGGCTGGCAGGGCAAGCTCGTCACCGACGACTTCAGCGGCTACAAGGCCTGCTTCGAGCTGGGGGTCACCGAGGTCGGGTGCATGGCGCACGCCAGACGGAAGTTCCATGAGCTGTGGGCCAACAACGGCAGCCAGATCGGCGAGCAGGCGTTGAAGTTCTTCGGGCAGTTGTATGACGTTGAGCGCGAAGTGGCAGACGCAGACGATCAAGCCAGGCTGCACGTGCGACGGCATCGATCAAGGCCGGTTGCCGATGCCATGCACAACTGGATGCGGCAGCAGCGCCAGAAGATCCCGGACGGTTCGGCCACGGCCAGAGCCGTGGACTACAGCCTCAAACGGTGGATCGCACTCACGCGATTCCTTGAAGACGGCTCGCTTCCCATTGACAACAACTGGGTGGAGAACCGCATCCGGCCCATCGCGCTGGGACGCCAGAATTGGTTGTTCGCTGGCTCATTGCGTGCCGGCAAGCGCGCTGCTGCGGTCATGAGCCTGATCCATTCGGCAAAGCTCAATGACCTTGAGCCGCATGCGTACCTGCGCGATGTCCTGCAGAGGCTGCCGACCCAGCCTGCCAGTCGCATCGCAGAACTTCTGCCGTACCGCTGGCGACTTCAATAGCGCATGGCGCACATCGTCAAGATGGGATGGCCGGACGCATACCACGCTCGGCAGTCCGTTCAGCTCATCCGCCAGACTGGCGTCTCCCGGGACGCCGGTATCATCCATGTCGGAGGGGGTGCCTCGACGCTGGTAAACGACCTCTTCAATGAGGGGTACACGAGGGTCATTGTCCTCGACCTGTCCGAGGCGGCGCTGGCGGCGTCAAAGACCCGCCTGGGCCAGCGCGCTGACGAAGTCTCCTGGCTGGTGCGCGACGTCACGCGCGTGGAGTTCCCATGTCATGGTTATGACGTTTGGCATGACAGGGCCGTCTTTCATTTCCTCCCTGCCCCGGCGGAACGGGAGGCCTACGATCCGGCTGTCTTGCGCGCAGTCAAACCTGGCGGTCGCGTCATCGTGGCGACGTTTGCGGAGGACGGGCCGGACAAGTGCAGCGGCTTGCCGGTTATGCGGTACAGCGCCAATGGGTTGCATGCAGAGTTTGGTGCTCCGTTCACGCTTCTGCAGCAGGAACGCGAAGAACACCATACGCCGTTTGGCACGGTTCAGAAATTCGTCTACTGCCTATGTCGCAAGGAGCCGAACTGCGGCTCGCCTGCCCCATCGATGTGAAAGCGACTCTCCATCTGCCTGGCGTGGTGCATGGGAAGGCGTGGGCCATTGCATCCCGAAATGGGAATAGGGGGTCGCGCCCGTTCATTCGCGCTGACTGGATCGGGCTCATCACGGCGGCCGAGCGCTTGCCCGTGCGCATCTGCCGGCGAATAAGCAGTTGCCTCTCCCACCCTTGCGGTCATGCGCGAGAACCTCCTCGCGAAGGCGGCGGCCACGCTCGAACGCGGCCGCCCCACTACATCGGGATCCCGTCCCCTGCGCGACACCGCCAACGTGACTGCAGCCGAGGAAGCCCGCCCGCTCAGCAATCCCGTCTAAAAATTGCCACGATCCGGTCCTGTGAGCCAAATCGAGAGGCGCTCAGTTCGCGTGGCTCCATCAGCCGCAGCCACTGGAGCAACGTAGGCTTGAGGCGCAGATCCACGGCCGCGACCACCGCCGGGCCGATGGCGAGCATCGTGGGCGCACACGCCGGCCAACAGATCTCGCTGACTGTGCGAGGGACGAGCCGTTGCACAGAACAGTCTTTCCGGCGCGTGCGTGCGGGTGGCTGGCCTCGTTGCGGGGGGGGGTGTTCTCGCCTTCCCACCCGCTGCAGGCATGCGTGCTGAACGTCAAGCACTGTGGCCCCCTCGGAGACCAAGAACTCGTCGAGCCCCGGGCCAAGAGCGAAAGCTGAGTTTGGCCGAACCGACCAAATCTTCTGTTTTCAACTCTACCTTGCGATAGGGAAGGTCTGCACAACCCCGGCCCGCCGTGCGTGATGTGAGACATTGCCGACATGAAGCAAATGAGCCTGGCTGAGAGCGGTTTCGAGCGCAAGACCAAGAGGACGCGCAAGCGCGAGTTCCTGGATGAGATGAACCTGGTGGTGCCGTGGGCCGAGCTGGTGGCGCTGATTGCGCCGCACGCGCCGGCACCCGGCCTCAAGGGTGGTCGCCCGCCATTTGCGGTTGAGACGCTGCTGCGCATCCACTTCCTGCAACAGTGGTTCAACCTGTCGGACCCGGCGATGGAAGAGGCGCTGTACGACACGCCGATGTTTCGCGAGTTTGCGGGACTGGACATGGGCGAAGACAACGTGCCCGACGAGAGCACCATCCTGCGCTTTCGCCACCTGCTGGAGAAGAACAATCTGAGCCTGCAATTGCTGGCCACGGTCAATGCCACGCTCACGGCCAAGGGGCTGCTCTTGAAGAGCGGCACGGTGGTGGACGCTACGCTGATTGCCGCGCCGAGTTCGACCAAGAACAACAGCGGCGGGCGCGACCCCGAGATGCATCAGACGAGGAAGGGCAACCAGTGGCACTTCGGGATGAAGGCACACATTGGCGTGGATGCCGACTCGGGCCTGGTGCACACGGTCGTGGGCACGGCGGCCAACGTGAATGATGTGACGCAGGCCAGCGCGCTGGTGCATGGCGAGGAAGCGGACGTGTTCGCCGACGCGGGCTATCAGGGTGTGAGCAAGCGAGAAGAGGCTCAGCGCATCGAGGCCAACTGGCATGTGGCGATGCGCCCGGGCAAGCGCAAGGCCCTGGACAAGGTCACGCCGATGGGCGCGGTGCTCGACAAGCTCGAACACGTGAAGGCCAGTATCCGCGCCAAGGTGGAACACCCGTTTCGGGTCATCAAGCGCCAGTTCGGACATGTGAAGGTGCGCTACCGAGGGCTTGCCAAGAACACAGCGCAGTTGCACACGCTGTTCGCGCTGAGCAATTTGTGGATGGTGCGCCGAACGCTTCTGAAAGAGGCCCGGGGATGAGTGCGCCCGAAGTCGCCCGAGGGGCCTGCACAGGGCTGCCAATCGGCCCTCGAACGCCCCGAATTGCTCCGCGGATTGCGCCATCTGACATATCGCGAATCAGTGCTCGCCTCGGCGAGTGTTGTGCAGACCTTCCATAGATCAATCTTGTTCGTTCATTTTTTCACAGAGATCGCCGAAACACTGGTCAGGAGATGTTTTTCACGAACAGCCTTAAATTCGACGAGTTCCAAGCCTTTGAAAAGGCTGGGCATAGTGTCAACCTTATACAATCACGGAATCGAACAAGATCCGCTGAACGATGAATCAGTATGGAAACTCCACTTTCTGTAGTCGAACTCATAAATGAAATTGCAGCAGATGAGCTTGCAATCACGAAAAAACGCGAAATGCTGGATTTGGCATGGGATAGGCTTCGTGTTATTGAAGGTAATTTGGTTGAGTCGAACCCTCAATTTGTCGATTTTCGAGTGGTAAAAATTGATGGCGGCGCTTTAGATGAAAATCAAAGAAGTCCTCAATCGGAATAGAGACGTTTTTCAGCCAAAGGGCCTCAATTTGATTTCATCGAATTATTTGGCATTTCAACCATTGTGTTAGGCACCAATACACCCTTCCGGAGGCTCAATGTCACTTGTAATTTTCTTCTCCCGGCGCGCGATGATCATTCTCTCGTGCTTTGCTTCGGTTGCTCTGGGCGGACCGGCCGTTGCCGATGAGTTGGCGGTCCCCAAAGGGCGCGTCATCCTCACGCTGTCGGGGCAAATTGGCCAAGTCAATCGGGGCAAGGATGCCGTCTTCGACATGCCCATGCTTGAGGCTCTGCCTCAGCACAGCTTCACCACGCACACGCCATGGCATGAACGCCCGGTCAAGTTCACCGGCCCGCTCCTGGCGGACTTGCTCGCAGCTACAAAGGCCCAGGGCAAGACCATCAGCGCCAGCGCGATCAACGACTACACCATCCGCATCCCACTGGCCGACGCCCAAGTCCACGGCGTGATCGTGGCGCGCCTGCTCGATGACAAGCCCATTGCGGTGCGCGACAAGGGCCCTCTCTTCGTGATCTACCCATTCGACAGTAAGGTCGAACTGCGTTCGTCGACCTACTACGAGCGCTCGATCTGGCAACTCAAACGCATGAACATCGAATGAACCGCCAACCCACCGGCTTTGCGGCTTGGCGTCCTCGCCAGTGGGCCCTGGCCATCACCGCCCTGCTCATCGTCACGCTCACGCCCCTGGGCTGGTTGCAGTGGCGCCAATTGCAGATGCTGCAGGACACAGAGACCCAGCAGGTGGACTCCATCATGTGGCAGGCCTACCAGTTGGAATATGAACTCGGTCGTCTGAATCAAGCCCTGCTTGAAGCGGGCGCCGTTGGTTCAACCTTGCAGCCAGAAGATCTCCAAGAGCGTTACGAAATTTTCCTCAGCCGCATCAACCTGGTGACCGAAATACCGCGTCGTGACCTGCTTGCCGCTTGGGTTGGATTCGAACCCGTTTTGCAAAAGATCGACCATTTCCAGCGCGGCGCGGAGCCACTTTTCAACGACCCCCAACGTCTGGTGCGCGACGCCGCATCGCTCAATCGCCTGCACAGGGCCGCGCAAGACCTGTCGCCCGCACTCAGCGAGCTTACGCGCGAGGCCAACAGGGCTGTAGCCCGATTCGTAGACGAACGCAACGACCAACTGCGTCGTCAGAGCCTGCTGCTCATCGGTCTGGCCGCTGTGCAGGTAGGCGCCATGCTGCTGTTCGTGGCACTTCTCGTGCGTCACATTCGCCAACAAACCCGACAGTACGCCAACCTGCAGAATCTCTCTCAGGAACTCGCAACAGCGCGTGACCACGCAGAAGCCGCCAACCACGCCAAGAGCGTCTTCCTTGCGAACATGAGCCATGAGATTCGCACCCCCTTCCAAGGCATGCTGGGCATGCTCAAGCTGCTGGAGGATACGCGCCTGAGCACCGAGCAGCGAGACTACGTGCGCACAGCCACCGACTCCGCCCAGCATCTGCTGGGCGTGGTCAACGACATTCTGGACGTCTCCACCATCGAGTCGGGCACGCTCACCCTTTCGTCCGCACCGGTGAACCTCCGTGTCATGGCGCACGAAGTCACCAACCTGCTGGGACCCCTGGCCAACGACAAGGGGGTGCAGATGAGCTGTCAGTGCGACGACGGCTTGCCTGCCTGGGTGATGGTCGACCCCACGCGCGTGCGCCAGATTTTGTTCAACCTCGTGAACAACGCAATGAAGTTCACCCAGCGCGGCAGCATTGAGGTCATTCTCGAAGCCGACTTGTCCATTCCGGATGGTGTTCGCATGACCGTGAAGGACAGTGGCATGGGCATGGACCAGAACACGGTCGACCACCTTTTCACCCGGTTCTACCAGGCCGACAACTCGTTGCGCCGCCGCGTGGGCGGCTCGGGACTGGGCCTGGAGATCTCGCGCACGCTCGCGCGCATGATGGATGGCGACATCCGTGTCTCCAGCCAACTGGGCAAGGGCTCCATTTTCGTCGTGACACTGCGTCTGCCACGCACGGCGGCGCCACCCGCGGAAAAGGTGTTGCATCTCGACGACGACGCCTGGGAGCGCCGCCGCACGCCCGTGCGCCGCCTGCGGCTCCTGGTGGCCGAGGACCACCCTGTCAATCTCAAGTACCTCAACCTGCTCATCGACCGCATGGGCCACGAGGCGGTGTTCTGCGAGAACGGCTTCGAAGCCCTGCAGATTCTGAACCGCGAGAGCTTTGACGTCGTGCTGCTGGATTACCACATGCCTGTGCTTGACGGCATCGCCACCACCCGGGAGATCCGCCTCTTGCCATCGCCGACGGGCCAGGTTCCCATTGTCATGGTCACCGCCGATGTGGTGAACGACACCCGTGAACGGGCCACTGCGGCAGGCGTGACGCAATTCGCCCCCAAGCCCATGCAGGAAGCCGACCTGCGCCGCGCACTGCGCCGTTGCGGCGTGCTCGAGGGCAGTGCCGACACCCAGCCTGGCGTTCTGGAGCTACCCATTCGCACGGTGCGCAGTCCGCAGCAGCTCATCGATGCCCAGACCCACGCGGAATTGCTGACGATGATGCCCAGGGAGATGTTCAACCAACTCCTGGACATGCTGTTCAAAGGGCCGGAAGGCACCGCTCTCGTGCTGCAGCAGGCGCTGGAGCACGAGGATCTCAAAGCCATCGTCTACCAGGCCCACCGTCTCAAGGGTTCCTGCATGTTGCTCGGTCTTCGCGCGCTGATCGCGGTGGCCGCCGACATCGAAAAATCCGGTCAAGCCGGAGATATTCGGACACTGCGCGAGTTGAGCGAAACACTGAGAGTGGACATTCGTGACACCGTCGCAGCTTTGCCTCTTATGGCCAAAGCGGTCGAAATCAAATTCATCTGACCGCACGCATATCGTATTTGAACAACCGCCAATTGCGGCGCTTGCTTCGGCGCGAGGTTGGAGGATTTTCGAGATGTCTGGGCAAGCGTTTCTGGATTCTTAATCGGAATCTGAAAATTGCGCGCCTTTCCTCTCTGAAGTTTGAATCAATTTTGTCAAAAAATATGCGGGATACGAGCAACGATTCGTGTCTCCAGGTAACACCAGCAGAGCAATCAGATGCGCAAAAATATCCCGGTCACACAACAAGAATTTACCTTCTCAGAAGATGCGACACTCATGTCCACCACGGACACGCAAAGCCATATCACCTATGCGAACGATGCCTTCGTCGCCGTGAGTGGCTATTCGCGAGAAGAGATTGAAAGTCAGCCGCACAACTTGGTCCGCCATCCCGACATGCCAGTTGAGGCATTCAAAGACATGTGGGCCACCCTTCAAGGCGGAGAGCCTTGGACTGGCTTGGTTAAAAACAGGCGTGAAAACGGTGATCACTACTGGGTTCGCGCCAACGCAACGCCTGTGAAGCGCGATGGGGTAATCACAGGATACATGTCGGTTCGAACAAAGCCTTCCCAAGAGGAAGTCGCTTCTGCGAACGCGCTTTACGCAAAATTCAGGAACGGCCAAGCAGGCGACCTTGGTTTTCGCAAAGGACTCATCAGTCGCACCGGGATGATGCGTTGGATGTCGATCATGCAGGCCATCTCCGCCGAGGCCCGAAGCAACATTGGACTTTCCATCGCAACGCTGCTTGTGGGAACGGGTGCCTGGCATGCGGGACTGGCTGGCACGGCATTGGCACAGTTTTTGGCCTTGTTGACGGTGAGCATGTTGCTCGCGTCCCTGTGGATGCGCTATCAAATCTACAAGCCCCTCGCGCAGTTGCGAGAGCACGCACTGCGTCTTGCAACCGGCGATTTCCACAGCGCGACGCATATGAACCGGATCGATGAGATCGGCATGACGATGCGTGCCGTTGGTCAGCTTGGACTGATGTTTCGTTGGGTCATCGACGACGTTCGCGAACAGGTGCTCAATGCAAAAATAGCAGCATCCGAAATCGCTCAGGGCAATAACGACCTCAGTTCCCGAACGGAACAGGCGGCCGCAAGTGTGGAGCAGACCGCAGCGTCAATGGAGGAGATGAGTGCCATCGTGAAGAACAACGCCGAAACGTCTCAACAAGCGGCAAAGCTCTCTTCTTCAGCTAGCGAGGCAGCGGATAAAGGCGGGAGAGCCGTTGCGGATGTGATTCACACAATGAACGATATCGCACACAGTTCGAACAAGATTGGCGACATCATTGGCGTAATCGATAGCATCGCGTTTCAAACGAACATTCTGGCATTGAATGCCGCTGTGGAAGCCGCGCGCGCCGGGGCGCAAGGTCGCGGATTTGCTGTTGTCGCGGCCGAGGTCCGGTCATTGGCCCATCGCAGCGCCGAGGCGGCCAAGGAGATCAAGTCACTCATTGGAGCCAGTGTTGAAAAAGTCAATGCTGGATCGCTCATGGTAGATGGTGCCGGTCGCACCATGAAAGAGATCGTGGTCGAGGTGAATCGGGTGTCACACATGATTGCCGAGATCAGCACTGCAACCCGAGAACAGAGTGATGGCATCACCCAAGTGGCGACAGCCGTGGGGCATTTAGACCAAGTCACTCAGCAAAATGCAGCACTGGTTGAGCAGAGCACGGCAGCATCTGAAAGCCTGCGCACGCAAATGGAACTGCTCGTCAAGGCGGTCAACGTGTTTAAATAAATTTTCAGAAAATGAAAGTGGTCGCCAGCGCGCAGGGCGACGCGGCCTGAGGTGAAGGACCGGCAGGTAAGGCGTGCGTCGCTGGTGAGATCGCGCTCTGGCTGGGTCATGAGAGCCGTTCGACAACTCACATGTATGTCGAGGCGGATCTGGTCATAAAGGAGCGCGCGCTGGCGCGACTGAAGCAACCGGAGATCAAGCATGCGCGGGAGCGCGCGCCGAAGGCCCTGTTGACCCAGATTCATCGGCCAGAGGGTTCCCGCAAGTATTGTCGAAAATGAGGCAGCCTCTGTTTCGCTCGCGACCCGACACAACCATTCACGTACCCATGATGCGGGGGCAGAACAGCGATTCGGCCAATTGCCGTTGACAACTCTCGGCTTTGTACGGTGCCGACGTACTCCCCTCAGAGGATCGCTTGACCGTTGGCCGCCTGCAGGAAATCGACCTCGCGCCGACGCACCTCGGCGTCACCGGCCAGCCACACGCCTCTCAGCCGCGCGGCCACCATAGCGGGCGCCAGCCGCTTCAGGTCTCGCAGCTCGCAGGCAGCGCCACCCAAGTCACCCGCGCCGACCAGGCACAGCACCAGACACAGGCGCGTGCCCGCGAAATCGGCCTCCCGCCGCGACTGCCGTGCGGTGTCGATGGCGTCGTCGTAGGCCTTGGCGGCGAACTGCGCCCAAATCAGGTTGTCCAGCAGATGAAACCGGGCGGGGTCGCGCGGGCTCAGGCGCAGCGCCTGCAGGCACTGGCGCAGGCCGCCAGCAGGATCGCCGCCGACGGCCTCGCACACGCCGAGCCGGGCCAGCGTGAAGGCATCGTTCGGGTTCAGTTCGAGCGAGCGCCTGAAGTCCGCTGTTGCCTCGGGCAGCTTGCCGCTGACCAGCATCAGCCAGCCGCGGCCGCGGTAGGCCAGCGCGTCGTTGCAGTCGATGGCCAGCGCCTGCGCAGCCGCATCCAGCGCATCTTGCAACGTCGATGGCGTGGCGGTGTCGAAGTACCAGTGCCAGGAGAGTGCGTCGACGATGGCGTTGTGCGCCGCGCTGCAACGCGGGTCGATGGACAGCGCTTCGCGCGCCAATGCGACAGCGGCGTCGCGCGCACCGCAGTTGGAGCGAGACAGCCCTTCCCGAGCCTGCGCCCAGGCGCGCTGCGCCAATGCGTAAGCGCTGTCCTTCTGCGGCCGGGGCCCACGTACACGCTCGATCTCCGAGCGTTCGATGTGAGGCGCCATCGCAATGACGATGGCGCGAGCCGTTTCGTCCTGCAGGGCAAACGGCTGGTCGAGGCTGCGGTCGTAGTGCTCACCCCAGATCTGCTGACCGCTGATCGCGTCGATCAGCGCGGCTGCGATGCGCACCTGCTCGGCCGAGCGGCGCACGCTGCCCTCGAGCACGTAGCGCACGCCCAGCTCGCGTGCCACCGTGCATGGGTCAACCACACGGCCCTGGTAAGCCTGCACGCTGTGGCGTGAGATGACAAAGATCGAACGCGCCCGGGACAGCGCATCGATGATCTGGTCGCCAATGCCTTCGATCAACGTCACATCGTGAAGCACGCCGCCGGCGTTGGCAAAAGGCAGCACCGCGATCGACGGCTTGTCGGGCAGCCCCAACACCATGCTTTCGGCTGCGGCCGGGCCAGATGGTGGCGACACCGGCAGGGTGAAGCGGTAGCCATAACCTGACACCGTGCGCAACGCATCCACGCCCAGCACCTTGCGCAAGGTGGACACCTGCACGCTGAGGTTGTTCTCTTCCACCGCCGCGTCGCGCCAGACCAACCGAAGCAGTTCGTCCTTGGACACCACGCGGTCACGGTGTTGCACCAGCGCAGCCAGCAGGTCAAATGCGCGTGCGCCAAGCGTCACGGGCGAGCCGCGCTCGAGCAGCCGGCGCTGTTCGAGCAACAACTCAAAGCGACCAAAGACCAGAGATTCCGCCATGTTGGCTCTCGTCGTGGGGGCGTCCCGCAATCTAACCGAACGGCTCGCGATTTAGGGAAATTAAAGGACAAAGGCGCGCGCGAGCCTCGACAGTCCCCACTGCGCGTTGCTCATGATCGCGCCGCCTCCAGCAGCCCATGTCGCCGGGGATCGCCAGAGGACATTCTCCAATGGCGTCAGGAGACCTCAAATGATTGCATTCGTTCGTGTGGTCTGCGTCAAGCCCGGCAAGCAGGTGGCCGCCATGATCTTCGCCAAGGAGATTTCGGCCTTCTTCAAGAGCAGCTATCACCTGGACGTGGAGGTGCTGCGCCCGGTGGGCGGGAATCCGCAGCGAATCGCGTGGTCCACCCGCTACGCCGACCTGGCAGCCATGGAGGTCATCACCACCAAGATGCTTGCAGATCCGAAATACTGGGACTTGGTCAATGGCGCATCCGAGTGCTTCATCGGCGGTACGACGCGCGATGCCATCTGGCAGACCACCTGAGACCATCGTCGCGGCAAGACCTTGAGCAGCCCAAGGATCATCCGCATGTCCGCCTCCGAACACGAAGCCGACTACCTCGTCATTGGCGCCGGCGCCACTGCCATGGCCTTTGTCGATACCTTGCTGAGTGAAGACACCAACGCCACCGTGCTGATGGTGGACCGGCACCACCGCCCCGGCGGCCACTGGAACGACGCGTACTCGTTCGTTCGGCTGCACCAGCCGTCGGAGTGGTACGGCGTGGCCTCGCACGAGCTGAGCCAGGGAACCCAGGATGCCTCCGGGTTCAACGCCGGCCTGTACGCGCTGGCGTCGGGCGCCCAGGTGCTTGCCTATTTCGATCAGGTCATGCAACAGCGCTTCCTGCCCTCGGGTCGGGTGCGCTGGCTACCGATGTCCGAGGTTTGTACAGACGCTGACGGGGTACTCGAAATCAGGTCGCTCATGAACCGCACCAGGCAGAACGTCAGCGTGCGCAAGAAGGTGGTCAACGCGACCCACGCGCAGACCGCCGTGCCGTCCACCCACGCACCGAAGTACAAGCTTGGCCCGGGCGTGAACTGCGTGCCCCTGAATCGCCTGCCCGACATCAGCCGCCCGCATGGCGCATACACCGTCGTGGGCTCGGGTAAGACCGGCATGGACGCGATCCTGTGGCTGCTGGAAAACGGCGTGGCGCCGGCGCGCATCCGCTGGGTCATGCCGCGCGACGCGTGGTTGTTGAACCGCGCCAACTTTCAGCCGGGCCTTGAGAACTTCGAGCGCAGCGTCGGCAGCAACATCGGTCAGTTCGACGCCATCGCCGAGGCCGCCTCGGTGCCGGAGCTGTTCGCGCGGCTCGAAGCCGCCGAGCTGCTGCTGCGCATCGACCCGGCCGTGCAGCCCAGCACCTTTCGCTGTGCCGTGGTGTCGCAGACCGAACTCGCCCAGTTGCGACGCATTGACGACGTCGTGCGACTCGGCCATCTGCGCAGCATCGAGGCGGCGCAGATCGTGCTCGACCATGGCACGGTTCCCGTCGATCCCGACACGCTGTACATCGACTGCAGCGCTTGCGCGATCGTGATGCCGCCGTCGCTGCCGGTGTTCGAGGCCAGCCGCATCAACTTGCTCATGGTGCGCACCTGTCAGCCGCTCTTCAGTGCGGCCCTGATCGCCTACGTGGAGTGCCACGTCACCGACCCGGCGGAGAGGAATGCGCTGTGCACCGTGGTGCCCAGCCCCGAGCAGCCGATCGACTGGCTGCGCATGTGGGCCGTGACGCTCGCCAACACGGCGCGCTGGCGCCAGCATGCCGGGCTGCAGGCCTGGCTGATGCAGTGTCGGTTGAACGCCATTGCGGTGTACCTGCGCGGCGTGACACCCGACGACACGGCCCGGCTTGCGCTGCTGCGGCAAATGGGCGCCAAGGCGGGTGCGGCCGGCGCCAGGCTGCCGGCACTGCTGGCGTCCGCCACGACCTGACCCCGGATCGCCGCACATGAGAGGACGCCAGGTCGAGACCTTTGCCGTCAGCGGAATGCAGGGACCGAGGCCAACGACACCGACCCAGGAGACCCCGATGACGACGCAAGGTTTCACGGTGACCCATGCGCGGCAGGCCCACTTCGAGCGCGGTCTGCGCTCGTTTTTCGAGTACCGCGACTTGGGCATCCAGCACGCGACCGGCGGACAGTTCGATGCCCATGTGATCCGGGCCGCCGCCGGCACGGAGTTCTCGAGCCGGCCGCACCGGCATGACACCCGGTTCCAGCTTGTCTACGTGCTCAAGGGCTGGATCGAGTTCGACTACGAAGGGCAGGGCACCGTGCGGCTGGAGGCCGGGTCGTGCGTCTACCAGCCGCCCGGCATCCGCCACCGCGAGCTCGGCCACAGCCCCGATGTCGAAATGCTCGAGGTCGTGATGCCGGGCGATTTCAGCACCGAGGAAGTGGCCACGGTCGAGCCGGACGCGATATGACGACCCTGGCTTCAAAGTCAGCGTCACCTTTAGAGCTGCCTTTGTCTATTCGCGCCTCTTGTGTCACCAGTGACCGGACGTGGCCGCGTCGCGACAATCGTAGAACAGGATTGACTATCGCAACCCTAGCATCGCGGACGATCATCAGGAACTGAGCGAGGGTCGTCGACTGGTTTTCGACGTTGTTTGGTCAGAACAGCTTGCGTGAACAACTCGCGGTCCAGAATGGGCTGCTTGGAGCTCATCATCGATGCAAACATCCATCCACCTGACAGCGGCAGTTCACGGCGAGTCTATGGCAACACATGCCGGGAGTTGGCGTGCTGTCTGCCGACCGAGGTCATGTTCAAGATGGGTTGACCGGACGCATGGGATCGCTGGTGCGGTACACCAAAACAATGTCGCGAGCGATGTTGTAGTCGCCTGCACTCAGCAGTGTTCCCACAACCACTCGCGCATAAAACGGAATGGACAGCTGGGCCGTGCCTGAACTGGGGATGACACGGCGGGTGGGATAGTCGTTGAGTTCTGACGCTTTGAGCGGCAACGGCGTGCGTCCTGCGCCATCGGAGAACAGATCCACACGAATGTGCGGCGAGGGCGTTGTGGACGTCGCACTCCGTTCGTTTCGCGAGGGCGCGCTGTCCACCTCGATCAGCCCAAATTCCACGGTTTGTGAATGAGGTGATGTGCTTGAGCACATCACCTCGACCTGGCCTTCAACGAATTCCGGTTCGTTCAGCGGGAGGCTTTTGGTCAGGGCTCCCAGCTGGATCGACGTGATCGCGCAGCGCGGCTGGTCTATGGCTTGCCCGGCCGAGGGAGGGCACACCATTGCCAGCATCAGGGTGACCCACCATGCTTGAAAATCGCTCAACATAAGTTTCAATTTTTTTTGCTAGCAGTGATTCAATCACCTTGATGTCTATGCTGCTGTGTGTGCCATACGCTCACCGCCAGTGAAACTGGCGGTGCCTCGCAGCAGTACAAGATCCCGCAAATGGCGTTCACCAAGATGGAGCGTGACAAGCGCAGGCGAGCAATCGCTCGACGACGTGCATGAGTCGCAGTTGAGCGACTCCGCGCTTGGCGTTACCGGTTTGGCTCAACGGGCAGGGGCGTCTCCTTCACCGACATTTCCCACTGGGATATCTCATTCTTGCTGCGCTCACCCAGGTGTCTGAGTTTTGCCTTCCATTGAGCTGCGTCGCCTGAGTTCAGCTGCGTTGCCGTGCTTTCGATTTCGGTGGCGGCACGCACTAGACTAGACAGGCCCAACAGCATGCCGGCACCCTTGAGATTGTGAGCGGCCCGCTCAATCGCCGGCTGATCTCCTGCGGTCATAGCGTTGACCAGAACATCGAGAGAACCTGACTGTGGAGCCAACACCAACGCCACCATTTCGGCACGGACTTCACGAGTCGCAAAAGGCACCAACTGCTGGTAGGCCACCAGATCGACCGCGAGAGGAAACTGCGCATCCAGACTCTGCAAGAGGGCCGTTAGATCAGATGGATCCGACAGCTCGTTCCCCTTTGGCGCTTCTGGGATCAACAGTCCGCAGCTCAGCAGCGCCTGGTTGAGGTCATGCAGTGTTAGTGGCTTGCTCACGAAGCAGTCGACTCCTGCCTCTTCCGCTCGGCTCTTGATTTCCCCGACCACGTCAGCCGTCACGAGCATGATTTTGATATGGGATGACACCCCCCCCATTTTTCGAATGGCCTGGGCAGTTGAGATGCCATCGAGTTCGGGCATGTGGTAGTCCAGCAAGACCGCATCGAAGGATTGCTGCTGCAACAAATCGAGCGCCTCGAGTCCGTTTCCGCAGAACACAGCATCATGACCCATCTTGTCGAGGAGCAAGTTCATGTACTTCAGGTTGATGGAATGGTCTTCGGCGACCAGCAGCCTGAGGCGTTGGTATGACGCTGACTCGACTTTCACGTCGTCGCGGGATGGAGTGGGTGCCGTTGCTTCGGGCAAGTCGAGTGTGACCTCGAATCGCGACCCAATACCAACCTTGCTCGTGACTGTGATGTCACCGCCCATGAGTCGGGCAAGGCTGCGCGATATCTCCAAACCAAGGCCAGTGCCACCTGTTTTTCGCAGGAACGAATTGTCTGCCTGGTAGAAGCGGGTGAACAACCGGTCAAGGGTCGCATCGTCCATGCCGTTTCCAGTGTCTTCTATGACGATGGACACGTTCCCGTTTGACCCGGGCCTCAGGTCGACACTGACCTTGATCTCCCCATGGTCGGTGAACTTGATGGCGTTTCCAATGAGGTTGAAGAGGATCTGTCGGATGCGCATCGCATCACCTCGCACCCACTTGGGAAGACGCTCGCCATACTCAAAACGGAGATCAACCGCCTTTTCTATGGCGGCATGACGCATGAGTTCCTGTGTGTTGTCTACAAGGTCTTCCAAGTCTAGCGGTGACATCAAGAGTTTGAGCTCGCCGGATTCAATCGTTGAAATATCCAGGATGTCGTTGAGGACTCCCAGAAGATGTTGAGCAGAGTCGAGCGCAGTTTGCACGTGATCACGCTGCACACCGTTCAGCGTGGTGGTGTTGAGCAGGTTGAGCATGCCCATAAGCCCTTGGAAAGGCGTGCGAATCTCGTGACTCATATTGGCCAAGAACACACTCTTGGCTTGATTCGCATGCTCCGCCTCTAGCCTTGCAGACTCAAGATCGTCGCTCAAGTTCTTGAGAAGTGCGTATTGCAAGTCTTGGCGTTTGATGTGCCGGACCAGCAAGACCAAAAGGCACAGGAGAAGCAGCACCTGGAGTACGGTGAGCACAGTCAGCGCCCTGGCCTGCTCGCGGATCTGAAAATTTCTTTCGTCAAGGTAGAGGGATGTGGCTCGAGAAGCCTCTCGGCTCATTTCTCTCAGCGTCGGCTCAACCTCCCAAAGGCTTCGCGAGACGTCCTCAAGCTCACGCACTTTAGAGAGAAGCCCCTCCGGCTGCGCAAAGACTGGGTCTGCCAAGGCAATGATGGCGTCAAGCTCACTGAGCAACTTTACATAGACAGGCGAGCGGTCGATCAGATCGGTGCGCTGGTGTTCCTTGATCAGGTTCACCCGACTGACATATATTTCATACAGTTCCACGAACTCGTCTGCCGAAGGCAAGGCCTTGCCCTCGAGGGCTCGGTCAAGCATGCGCAACAGCTTGACGTGTTCACGCTCCAGTTGGAAGAACTGCCAAGTGATCGAGTCGTACTGGGTATTGGTCAGCTGGTGGATCAGCTGCGACTGTTTGACCTGGATCACCGCGGTTGGCGAGAGCATAAGCACGGAGAAAATAGCCAGTGCAACCCAGAGTCGGGCCTTCCCTCGATACAGATTCCCAGCCACACTCATCTCAGTTGCTCCACCGCGCTGCGCGCGAGCCGCGACGCATGAAACGGATGTGTAGTTCGACCGCGCCGACGCGTCCAAGACCGCCAACCGCCTCATCCGCCGCCTTCAGCAGATCGGCTACACCGTGCAGGCCACACCGGCTTGAATGCAAACGTTTCATTTCAGCTCCATCGACTTGAGTTGCCAGATCGAACGTGCGTAGTAAGTCGATGCACGAAGCTCCTCTTTGGAGTCAAACGGGTAGATGACAAAAATGGGGCCCTTGTCCCGGACGGACATGGGTTTTCCATTGAGGCGCGTGGCCAACACGATGTGGTGGTTGCTCGCATCTGACACTGGAATAGTGACGCTGTAGTCGTTGAGCGCTCTGGCCTTGATCAAGGTGCCGGTTGGCTCGACTAGCGCGAGCACATCCACCAACAGTGGTCCCGTGAACTCCGAGGTGCCGGAATACCAGGGTGTGCGTGTCCGAATGGTTTGCTGGGGCAAAGAGTTCAGCATGTCCATGTCGAATCGAGCCACACCCTTTCCGTTCGTCCTTCCTATCTCCCCGCTCACAGTCAAGACCACTCTGGCCTTGGGTTCGATCAGTGGTTGGGAATGCAAGGGGGCGCTTGCGAAGCAAAGTACCAAAGAAGGAAAGAGACAGATCAACAGCTTTCTGGACATATGGTTTCTCACAAGGGAGGGGCTGATGGGTCTCCATGTACTGCCTTCAAACGGCATTCTTGGACCATGGGCACGCGGCATCAAAGCTCCTCGCGTGGACTCTAGTTGAAATCGGCACATTCAACCGGATGAATGTGTCATATTGAGCATTTTAATGTTAAAAATCACATTTATCATATAAACCATCAAGATGCAGAAATAATGCCAACCTGAGGTGAAAGGGCGCTTTGAAGCCTCAGGGTCTGGTGGCGTAGGCGCGGCCAACCTTGACGCACCTTGCTGCGCTTGCAGGGCTGCGATGCAACGTATCCATCAGTCGCAGCACGAGGCTCGCATGATGGCTGCGTAAGCGATCGAGGCGTCAACCAGCAGATCCCACAGGGTCACGGCCAAAAGCTGCAGTTGAAGTCCGAATGCGCGGGGGGCACTCTTTACCTTCGTGGCGTCATGAATTGAGAGGCTTATATAGGGGCGTACGCGCAGCCAATCCATCGTGACGGCTGCCGGGGCATGTGACATGCCAGCGTGAGCAAGCGGTCAGCTCCGCTGCCAGTGAGGCGGCAGCCGTTCGTCGATGCGGCCTGTTCGGCTGCGTGGGCAGGCGCAGGAACACATCCTTCAAATAGGCATACCGGTCATGCCCACTGATTCGGGCTCAGCACGGCGACAGGATGTTGACCCGCGCGCAAGCTGCCGGCCAACCCCGAACCCGCCCGCCGTCATCACGCCTTGAGCGTGAAGAAGAACGTGGCGCCCTCGCCCGGAGCCGAGATCACCCAGACCCGGCCACCGTGG